>DATKFU010000021.1:0-41305 GCA_035511215.1 Bryobacteraceae bacterium
GTTTCACATCGGGAACAGTCCGTTAAAATTGTTACAAAAGCGGCGGAAGGGCGCATGCGGGTGCGCAATGCTTTTTGCGATCATATAGATCCGCAAACCGATCCCGAAGTTGGAAGAAATCGTCCAACCTGCTGTGTCCAAAAGATTTCACGAGAATTTCAGGAATTCCTCACCACTTAAAGCCGAGAAAAAAGCTAATGGTAAAACACTACAGCAAAAATCATCGCTCAGACGTTTCTTGAGGAGGAGCCGCATATGAGGATTTTTTCGACGTTTCCCCTGTTACATCGCCCCGGCGCGATTAGCTGGCGCCTGGTTGCCGCCTGTTTGGCTGTCTGCGTTGTGTGCTTGACTTCTCCGGCAACCCTGCACGCCCAAGCCCTCAGTTTGATCACCGGCACCGTGACCGACGCGACCGGCGGCGTGATGCCGAATGTAAAGATCACGGTCACGAATACGGCGACCCAAGTGGCCAGCCACTCGGTCACCAGCTCTTCCGGCACGTACTCCGTCACCGACCTGAACGCCGGAACGTACACTGTGCAGGCCGAGAGCCCTGGCTTTCAGACGGCTGTACACAACGGGGTCCTGGTGGAGGTTGGGCGTCCTTCCACGGTGGACATATCTTTGCAGACCGGCAACGTGACCCAGAGCGTCGAGGTGCAAGAAGCAGCTATAACGCTGAATACCACACAGCCGGAGCTCGGTACCGCCATTGAAAACGCGGTGGTGCAAGCCCTTCCGGTCGAGTTGGATGAAGGCGATGGGCGCGGCCGTCAAATCGACCAGTTCATGTTCCTGGCCCCGGGCGTTACTGGGGGCACCTTCAGCCATCGAATCAACGGTGGCGTGGACTTTGAGAGCGAAGTGGTCTTCAACGGCATCCCCATGGCGCAATCCGAGACGCAAGGCTTCCAGACCATCTGGAATCCTCCCTTTGAACAGGTCAACGAGTTTAACGTATTGCGGTCGTCCTTCTCGGCTCAATATGGATTGGCACAGGGAGTCGTCACCTATCAGACTGCGTCGGGCACCAACACGGTTCATGGAGACGTCTTCGAGATCCTACGGAACAACTTCTTTGATGCGCGGGGGGCCTACAACCCCACGGTACCCGTCGACAACGAAAACAACTACGGCTTCACTGTCGGTGGACCGGTCTGGCTCCCCAAAATCTATAACGGCAAGAACCGACTGTTTTTCCACGTCAGCACAGAATGGTATCGGCGGAATTACCCGGATCTGACGTTCATGTCTCTGCCGACCGCCGCTGAAAAGCAGGGAAATTTCCTCGCAACGGGCTTACCAATTTACGATCCGACCACGGGTGTGCCGTTCCCCAATGACCAGATTCCCACGAGCCGATTCAGCGCAGCATCGGCGAGCCTGATATCGTTGATGCCCAATCCTACTTTTCCAGGATATGTGAACAATTTTCAATCCAACGAGGGTGTTCTCCCCGTCCGGCAAACGAATTGGGGCTACAACCTCGATTACAACATCAACGATAAGCAGTCGATCCACTGGAGCGAGTGGCGCGACAAGCAAACCTCCTACGCGACGGAGACAGGCTCTCACCTTCTCGGTGAGTTGGGCAGTGAAACCGTGAACCCGGATCTTGGCACGGTGTTCCTCCTGAACTACTCCAATGCGATCACTCCGCACCTGGTGATGACCGCGGGTGCAAGCTGGCTGGGCGAATTGAACGATCAGATCAGCCTGGAGAAAAATGTCACCTTCGGGCCCGACCCCGGAACTCCCGAACTTCCCGCCATTAACTTCAGCGGCCCCCTTGCGCCAACCACCTTTGGGTCGCCATGGATTGATTCGATCAACCGAAAGCTAGGATGGGTAATCGAAAATAACTACCTGTGGGTGCACGGTAAACACACCTTCAACATCGGGTGGGAGGCACGGCGCACTTACCAGGATGACAACGAATGCCAGCAATGTGCCGGCAACTTTAATTTCAGCAACAACGAGACGGCCGACCCGAACAATTTGGGGACTACGGGCAATGCGTTCGCGAGCTACCTGCTGGGCACCGTGGATAGCGCCAACCGGGTCGGATCGCAGGAAGAAAAGCTGCGCAACCGCGACTTCTCGCCTTACATTCAGGATGACATCAAGTTAAGGCCTAACTTCACCATCAATATCGGTTTGCGGTGGGATATCATGGTTCCCTTCACCGCGATCGGCAATAACATCGTGTTCATGAACCCGACAACACCCAATCCCGGTGCGGGCGGGCTCCTGGGCGCCGCCAGCGAGTTCGGCAATTGCGCGGGTTGCGCAGGATACGATCGCGCGAACATCAGATGGAATCACCTGAGCCCCCGGCTTGGATTCTCCTACGCGTTCAACAATAAGACCGTTTTACAAGGCGGTCTCGCGCAGAATTATATGGATGGCGGCGCGTACGAATATGGCACCAGCAAAGTGGCTGTGAACTATGGCAACCTACTCATCGGATCTTTCCATCGCAATTCGACGGGGAGCACCGCGCCCGGCTTTGGCGACTGGGATTCTAATATTCTTCCCATACCCACCCAGACTCCGTTCAGCCCAACTCTTGGGATTGGCCAGCAAATCGATGCTTTCTCTCCGACCGACGGCATCGCACCGTACGTAGTCGCCTGGAGCATTGGCATCCAGCGCGAGTTGCCGCACAATACGCTGTTATCAGTGCATTACACCGGCAACCGGGGCAATTACCTGCCGGGCCAATTGAACCCTCCTAATCAGATGACTCCGCAATATCTGAGCCTTGGCAGCACACTTGGACTGCCTATTACATCTCCGCAAGCCATGGCTGCGGGCATCGGCATACCCTTCCCCAGCTTCCTCGCCACTTATGGAAGCAGCGCCACCGTGCAGCAAGCCTTGCGCCCTTACCCGCAATATTCCAGCGTCTTCAACAACTTCGATGACAGCGGATCATCGCTCTATAATGCGATGCAGGTGCAGGCGGAGAGGCGGTTCTCCAATGGCTTCATGTTCCTCGTAACTTATAACCTCTCGCGCATGATGTCGAACACGACCTCGGGATTCACATCGTTCGCAAATGCCTCCCTGAACAAAAACAATCAGAAATCGGAATGGACGATCGACAATAACGACCAGCCAAACATGGTCAATATCGCGACCGTCTACGAACTGCCGATCGGCAAAGGCAAAGCATTGCTGAACAATGGCGGAATCGTGGGCAATGTGCTCGGCGGTTGGTCGCTCAGCGCCATCCTGACTTACCAGGAAGGCACGCCGCTCTTTAGTGGCACTGGAGGCTCGGTCTACGCTCCTGGCGATCCGCTGGATAATGGCTGCGCGCCGTGCAATCGAGCGGACGTGGTGCCCGGCGTTCAGCAGGAGTTCTCCTATAGCAACGTGTACAAGGGACTGCCGGTGCTGAACGCAGCCGCCTTCACGGCCCCTGGCCTGTGGACGTTGGGCACGGCGCCGCGCATCCTCGATATCCGTGGTCCGTGGCTCTACAATGAAAACGTCACTGCGAGCAAAAAGTTCGCCGTAGGCGAACACGTCAAGATGGAATTGCGCATGTCGTATTTCAATCTGCTGAACAGGGTGCAGTTCGGGGGGCCCGATCTGGGAATCGCCGACCCGACCTTTGGCATGGTGATCAATAGCCAGAACAATACACAACGCCAGGGCCAGGCGCAGCTTCAGCTGACTTTCTAAGGGGGTAGGGGAAGCCTGCCCACCTGCCCAGCCGCGGCCGTGAGGAAGTGGTTCCTTGCAGTTGCATTGCTGGTGACTGTCTCGCCGGTTGGCTGCGGCGCGGATACGGGCGGCACTGACTATGCCGGCGCGGCCGTCTGCGCTTCCTGCCATAAGCAGATCGCCGCCAGCCAGGCCCAGACCGCCATGGCAACCACGTGGCGCGGCGGGGCCGCGTCGCTCCCGGTGGGCTATCATGGCCGCGCTACGGAAGGTTCTAGTAAGGCGATCGAATACGAAATCGAGCGCCAAAACGAAGGCTTGGTCTTCTCCGCACGCCCGCCCGACGGCGTGAAAACGGCCTTGCCAGTCAAGGTCGTCATGGGCGGCGAACGACACGGCCTGAGCTTTCTTCTTTCGCTTGAAAAACTGGGCGGCCTTACTCTGGAGCGTCCCGCGCTGATCGAAGCGCGGTATGTCTATAACTCGCCAAACCATACCCTCGCGATCTCGCCGGGCTTCGGTTCAGCAACGCCGGGCTCGTATGAAGACGCCTTTGGCCGGGTGCTCAGTCCGGGGTTCCAGGAGAAGTGTCTTACCTGCCACGGCGAACCGGGCACGCTGGGAGCGGGCGCGCACGGAGGAGTTCTATGTGAGAGCTGCCACGGACCGGGTCTGGTGCACGTCGAAGCGATTCGCCACGGCCAACCCGGCACAAGTATTGTCAATCCCAAGAAGCTGGCTGCGAATGGGAGCCTGGAACCCTGCGCCCAGTGTCACATCGGATTTTCGGAACGCTCCGATCCCCTGCCTAAAGAATTGCTCGTTTCGAGCCAGGTGGTGGCTCTCCGCAATTCGGAGTGCTTCATCCAGAGCGGCAAGGCTGTGACATGCACGAATTGTCACGATCCGCATCGTGATCGCCCCTCCGCGGAAGTGGAGAAGGTATCCACCACAGTTTGCCTGGGCTGCCACTCCGCCGCTGCGAAACCGCGCGCCGCCATATGTGCGGTGAACGCGCGCGGCCAGTGCACCAGCTGTCACATGCCGCGGTTAGACGAGGGCGTCTTCCACATGACGGATCACTGGATTCGGGTGCATCCCGCGCAGGGAACCCCATCCGCAAAACACGGTGCAAGTCTCCGGTCGCAAGTTCCGCCCTTACGTGAGTTTCTTCGCATCATCGTCACGGACCAAAGGCATAACGCCGATAGCGTTGCCGCACGGCTTGCCAGGGGTGACACATTTGGCGACGTGGCGCACGATCTTTCGATCGACGCGACCGCACCGGGAGGCGGCTATCTCGGTGAAATGTGGCTATCCGAAATGGAGCCGAAGCTGGCGGTCGCGGCGGCGGCGCTAGGATATGGAGAATCGAGCGGCATCGTCGACCTGGGGAATCGCTGGGTGTTTCTGCAGCGCATGTCGCGCGATTTCAAGACGGATGCGGGCGCGCTGTTCGAGCAGGCATCCGCGCTGAAGGCGGCCGGCGATGTCAAAGGCGCTCTCGAAAAGGACAACCAGGCGCTCCGCATCTATCCGTATTTTCTGCGCGCGCTGATATTTATGGGGGCCACTCTGGGCGAACACGGAGAGGTGCAAAAAGGCTCCGAAGTCCTGGCCTTTGCGGCGCAGATCTATCCCAGGGACTCTACCGCGCAATTCGATCTGGGCCTGACGCTCGGCGCTCAGGGGGACCATGACGGGCAGATCCAGGCATTCCGCCGCGCCATCGAACTCGATCCCGACAACATTGCGGTATATGAGAGCCTTGGCGCCGCGCTATACTCGGCGGGCCAATGGCAGAGCGCGATCGAGGTGTGCCACGCGGGTCTTCGGATCGATCCACTGGCAGCTATGCTCTACTTCAACCTCAGCCTCATGCTGGAGCAACATGGCGACGCCGAGGGATCGAAACGCGCGCGGGATTTGGCCGCGAAGATCGATCCCGGAGTCCTTTTGCGGCCGAAGGGCCCGGTTTAAAATAAAGCATGCCGCGCGCGGTGCTTTTTGCCAGTCTGCTGACTTTCGGGCTGCTCCTTGGACAGACGCCCGAGCCGGCTCTATTGGAAGTTCAGTCGCTCATCGATGCGGGCAAATTGAACGACGCCGAGAGCGCCGCCCGGCGATACCTCGAGACCCACCAGAGTTCTGCGGATGCCCACTACCTGCTCGGCTACATTCTGTTCCGGGAAGGAAATCCAAAGCTTTCACTGGCTGAATATACGGAAGCCGCGCGCTATCGGGCGCCTGGGCCGCTCGATCTGGAAGTGATCGGCAGCGATTACTTCCTCATGGAGGACTATGCCGCGGCCGACACCTGGCTCACCAAATCAGTGGAACTTGCTCCCGGCGACGCGCATGCCAGGTATTACCTGGGGCGGGCCAAATACAATCGGAAGCGCTTCGCGGACGCCATCCCGATCTTTGCCGAGTGTCTGAAGGTGGATCCGCGGAACGCTAAAGCAGCGGACTACCTCGGCCGCTCTTACGAAGCGCTGGGCAGAACCGAAGATGCCCTCGCGGCCTACCGTACCGCGGTCGCCCTGGATACGGACGTCACTCCCAGGGATCCGGAACCATACCTCGATCTCGGCACTCTGCTGGTGGAGAACGGCCTGCCCGGCGACGCGCTCCCGCATCTTCTGCAGGCGGCCGGGATCGCGCCTGGCGACTGGCGGGCTTACCGCGGGCTGGGGAAGGCTTATCTGCAACTGAATCGGTTGCCGGAGGCCCGAGAAGCGCTGCGCAATGCCGTGGCATTGGCTCCTGAGAACGGCCCCCTGCACTTCCTGCTGGCCCAGGCATTGCGAAAGAGCGGGTTAGAAGACCAGGCGCGCGCCGAAACCGAACGCTATAATGCGCTGACCGGTGCGCATTCTTCGCCCGATACGCCGCTGGCGGAAGCCCGATCGCTGCTGGACTTAGGTAAGTTGGACGAAGCCGGGCAAGTCACTCGCCGGTATCTGGAGCTTCACAAGAGTTCCGCCGAGGGCCACTATCTCCTCGGCTACATCCTGTTCAAGAAACAGGACCCGAAGTCGTCCCTTGCTGAATACACCGAAGCCGCTCGATACCGCACGCCCGGGCCCGCGGACCTTGAAGCGGTGGCCGGCGACTATGTGTTGTTGAAAGATTATCCGGACGCCGACAAGTGGTTCTCAAAGGCGGTCGAATGGAATCCGAAAGACTCACTGGGCTGGTATTATCTTGGGCGCACGAAGTACAACGAAAACAGGTTTGAGGAAGCCGTCAGCGCGTTCGAGCAATGCCTGAAGCTGGATCCCCGGAATGTCAAGGCGGAAGATAACCTTGGACTATCCTTTGAAGGGCTGAACGAACTGGCGAAGGCCATAGCCGCTTACCGCACCGCGATCGAATGGCAGAAGGACGCGGCGGACAAGAATGCCGGACCGGTGTTCGACTTGGGCAGTCTTCTGGTGGACGACAATCGCCCAAGCGATGCCCTGCCATATCTGCTCGAAGCGGAGCGCCTCTCCCCGGAAGATTACCGGGTCCATCGGCAACTGGGAAAGGCGTACACCCACCTGAATCAGTTGGAGCAGGCAGGAAAGGAATTGGAGAGAGCCGTGCAGCTTGCCCCCCAAGACGCTTCCGTACATTTCATGTTGTCGCAGGTTTATCGGAAACGGGGATTAATGGACAAAGCCAGGATCGAGACGCAGCGGTATACCGCGCTTGCCGGCGCCAGGTCGTCGGGAGAGAACTAGGAGACAAATTATGAAAATGTGGCTCATCGTGATAGTGGCGGCGGCTGGCTTGCCGCTGTCGTCTTTGGCGCAACACAAACAGTTTATTCAGGCCGAATTGCTGAAGACAGTCAAGGCGAAGAGCGCCAAGCCGGGTGACCCTGTCAGAGCTCGCGCGGTCAATGCCGTGTCACTGCCCGGCGGAGTGGCAATTTCGGAGGGCGCCACGCTGCTCGGCGAAGTGCGTGCGGCAGACCTGAACTCGCTCAGCATCTCGTTCGAGCAACTGGAAGTGAGCGGCAAGAAGACACCCCTCGCCCTGTCGATCCGGGCGGCCATGATGCCGGGCGGCCCTCAAAATAATGTCGACGGCGTGGCTGCGCAAACCGGCGCGGTCATTGGGCTGCCTGGTGTCACTCTAAAGGTTGACGATTCGCCGCAGCACGCATCAAAATTTGAATCGAGCGGAAAAGAGCTGCAGCTCAAGCAAGGACTGCAGTTCATGCTGGCTGTGCCGCAGTAAACTCCAGTCCGCCCCACAGATTACTGCGTCGCCCCCGATGCTCGCAGTCGTTCGATCAGTTGCCTGGCAGGCGCCAGATCCGGATGCATCCGCAGCACGAATTCCAGGTGCGGGATCGCTTCCTGCGATCGGCCTGGAACGTTGGCCAGCGCGATGCCAAGATTGTAATGCGCCTTTTCGGAGTCTGGATCCAAACGCAGTGCCGCTTCATCCTCCGCAATTGCATCCGGCAATCGGCCGGAAATCCGCCCCAGGACGATTCCCAGGCTTAGGTACCCGTCGAGAAAGTCCGGTTTAATGCGCAGCGCAGCCTGATATTCCGCGATCGCCTCAGGCAGACGACCGGCGTCCTTTGCCAGAATATTTCCCAGATTATAGTGGGCTTCCAGATACTCAGGGTTTAGTTCTATAGCTTTCCGGTATTCGTCAACGGCCTCCGGCAAGCGGTCGGGAATCTGACTCAGGGTATTCGCGAAATCAAAGTGCGTGACGGCGAGCCCCGGTTTGAGCCGGATCGCCGCTCTGTATTCCGCAATTGCCTCCGGCAATCGACCCGGAACGCGGGCGAGTGCCGTCCCCAGGTTGGCGCGTGCTGCGGCGAAGTCGGGCTTAGCCTGCAGTGCCGCCTGATAATGGGCAATGGCGTTCGGCAGATCGTCCTGGAACAGGAGGTTCGCGAGATTGTAGTGGGCTTCGGCGTAGCCGGGTTTGATTCGCACCGCGGCCTCGTAGTCCTGCAGCGCATCCCCGGAGCGTCCGGGGAACTGCGCCAGTACATTTCCGAGGTTATTGTAAGCCATCCAGCAGAGCGGGTTCCGGTCGATCGTTTCACGATAGAGTGTTTCCGGATCGCGATACATGCTGCTCTGCCGCCATGTTAGAGCGGCGAGTATCAGGCTTATACCGATCGGGATCATGGCGCCTGGTGTTCCGCCTATCCGATTCGTCAGGCGCGCAAGCGCGGCTGCGGCCGGAATCACAATAGCAAGACTTGCAAGATACTGGAAATGGTCCGCCACGTACGAGTAGATGAACGGGTAGACATTCAGAAACCCCAGCACCGGGAATAGCGTGCCGCAGAAATACAGCAGAGCCGCTAAAGGTCCGCGCTCGCCGCGCCGCGCCAGCACTACAAAAAAAATCAAAACGACTAGAAATCCGGCCGGAGGAACATACTGCCACACCGATCTGGTATTGACGTCCCAATGCGGGTAAATAAATGTCAGCTTGTAAGGGCAAAGCAGCTTACCGAGATAAAACCATAAGGCGCGTCCCGCGATCAGACAACGTTGTCCGGCGCTTAGGTTGAAGTCTGCGCCTTTGGCGCCAATATCGGCCCGTTCCACCCATGCCGTGAAAAGCCCCGCCGCTGCGCCAATCAGAATCCAGGGCACGAGTGGAGAAACGTCCCGTTTCGGATCGAGGCGTCCCTTCCGCCACCAAAGCACGACCAACAAAGCCGCGGGAAGCGTCGCGGTTACCGTTTTGCTAAGCAGCGCCAGGATAAATAAACCCAGCGACAGGAAATAGAGCGGCTTGCGTCGATCCCGACCGAAACCCCCATCGAAACGAAGATAAATCAGCGCCGATGAAAGGTAGAATACAGCCGACAGCGTGCTCTTCTGCTCGGAAATCCACGCCACCGCTTCAACGCATACCGGATGGAGCGCGAAGATCACGCCGGCGAACCGTGCACCCGGCAGCCCCAGCATCCGGACGATCATGACGACCAGACAGGCCGACAGGGCATGCAACAAAACGTTCGTGAGATGATACCCGACTACCGAATTGCCCCACATCTGGTGTTCTAACCAGAAGGCGCTGTGGAGGAGTGGATAATATTGCTGGGTTGCCATGCGGTCGAACCAGATGCGCCAGAGCCCTTGCAGGGACTGCAGTTCCGGTGGGGTTACATGCGCGGAATCGTCCCAGAGCAGGGCGCCTTCGAGGGCAGGCCAATAGGCGGCAATAGAAGCGCAGAATATCAGTACAAACGTCGGGAGATCCGTTGTCCGGCCGGATGCCGGCTGTGGGCGGCCCGGCGACAGGCCAATGGTCTTCCGCGAGGCGGCCCTCACGGATTTGGGTGAACGCCTTTGCGCCATACACAATACAGCTTATCGCGGTCCCCGGGGCAGGAATCGGGAGAGCCCCAGCGTCCGCAGGCTGTACCGGTTTAGTGCGCCGTCTCCTTGTTCTTAATCACTTCCTGGGCTCGTTCGGCGACGGCCGCACGCGCGCTCTCCTCCAGTTTGCTGAACGTCTGCATCTCGGCTTGCGCCTCCTGCGCGCGTCCGAGGGCGCGATATACCTTGGCGAGCAGAAAGTGAGTGCTGGGTTCAGCCGGATCGGCTTTTGCGGCTGCCTCCAGATCCGTCGCCGCCTCCGCGTTGCGGTTGAGCTTGATCAATGCGCGCGCCCGATCCGTCCTGGCATCCGTCAGACCGGAACACAGCGAGAGTGCCCGATCGATGTCCGCCAGCGCTTCTTCCGGACTGCCGTTCTTCTGCAGCACTATCGCTCCCATCTTCCATCGCGCCATGCAATTCGCCGGATCGACGGCGAGTTCCGCCTGGAATTGCTCCGCCGCCGAATCCCATTGCGAAAGACTGAAATAGGCGTCCGCCAGCTTATAGTGGGTGCCGGGCCGCTGCGGAGCCATCTCCACCGCTTTCTTCAACTCCACCACGGCGCCGTCGTAATTGTTCATAGCCTCCATCATCTCGCCGGATAGCTCGTGCGACAGTACCGAATGGGGATCGATGGCGTTCATTTTCGCCATGTCCTGCTCCGAGAGACTCATGTGAATCTTTGCGAGTAGATACCAGACTTCCTGGTTCTTTGGTTCCCGGCCGGCGAGTTGCCGCAAGTGCGTCTCCGCCGCTTCGTAATCGCCCAGCTTCGCCAAATCGCGCACCAGGTACATCTCCGCGTTGTGGTCCGCGGCGTTGGCGTGGAGGGCCGCCTCCAGCCTGGGCCGGGCTTTGCCGTAATCACCCATCTCGAAGAGCGAGATACCGAGCAGCGCCGAGGCCGAAGGCATCGCCGGACTGATTTTGAGCCCCGCCTCCAGAACCTTCGCCGCCTTCTGATACTCCCGTTGCCGGAAATACAATGCGCCCAGGTTGTTGTAGGCGGCGCCCAATCGCGGCGCGATCCGCAGAATCTCTTCGTATCTGGCGATGGCGGTGGCGATATCGCCCTGGGATTGGGCCGTCTTAGCCTGCCCGTAGAGCTCTTGCACGCGCGGGCCGTCGCCGCTCGAGCCGCTCTGGGCGGGCAATTCGGCGGGTCCCGAGAGCAAAGATATCAGAAAGCAAGTTGCGAGCAGCTGATGGAGCATCAATGATATTATCTTGCTATACTACTACGAGCGACATGCGACTGAGCCACGGGGGTATTGTGGTGGTCCTCGTGGTTTTGCCCGTCCTTGCGATCCTCTCCTTGGCCGGCAGCACATCGGGAATCCAGTTCACAGAGACCGCCGGCGCCGCCGGAATTCACGCTGACATGCGTTGTGGAGGCCCCCAGAAGCTCTGGATTCCGGAGGCCAATGGCAGCGGCGCTGCCTGGCTCGACTACGACAACGACGGCCTGATGGATCTGCTGGTGGTGAACGGCTCCAGCATGGAGCAGTTGCGCCGCGTCGTGGCAGGCCAGCCTCCGGCGCCATCTACGGGCGGGGTATACCTGTTCCACAATCTCGGGAATGGGAAGTTCGAGGATGTCACGGAGCGCGCAGGTCTCTCGAATGCCTATTGGGGAACCGGCGCGAACGCCGCGGACTATAACAACGACGGATACACGGACATCCTGATCACCACCATCGGCGTCGACCTGCTCTACAAGAACAACGGTAACGGAACATTCTCCGAAGTTGGAGGCGCGGCGGGCTTGAGCCGCAACGTGGAATGGCATACGGGCAGCGCGTTTGGCGACTTCGACGGCGACGGCAATCTGGATCTGTACGTGGCCAGCTACATGGATATTCACGCGATTTCGCTGAATGAACCGGCGCCGAACTGTCCGTACCAGGGAATGCCTGCATTTTGCGGCCCGATCGGTCTGAAAGGGGGCCATGGTGTGCTGTATCGCAACAACGGCGACGGCACCTTCACGGATGTCACCAATCGCTCCGGCATCGGCGAGCGCCGGCTCTCCCACGGATTCACGGCCGTCTTCGACGACTTCAATCACGATGGCAAGATCGACCTTTTCGTGGCCAACGATTCCGACCCGAATTTCCTGTTCCTCAACCAGGGGGACGGCACCTTTAAGGAGTCCGCGCTCGAGCGCGGCTTGGCCGTGAACGCAGACGGGAAGGCGCAATCGAACATGGGGGTAGCCGTCGGCGACTTCGACAACCAGGGGAGGCTTGGCCTTCTGACCACCACATTCTTCGACGACTATTTCCCGTTGTTCCGGCAGGACAAATCCGGCTTTTTCGACGATGTCTCGCTGGCCGCCGGCGTGCTACCGGCTACCAGGCAGTATCTCGGCTGGGCCTGCGGTTTTGCCGATTTTGACAATGATGGCCAGCGGGACCTGTGGCTGGCCAACGGACACGTGTATCCGCGCTCGCCGCATTACTTCGAACCGTTCACCGTGATGCGGAATCAGGGCGGCGAATTCTCTGCCGCATTCCGCCATCCGGCTGTGCCCGACAACTCCTACCGCGGAGGCTGCGCGGGCGACTTTGACAACGACGGCCGCATCGATGTGGCGCTGCTGCCCATCGCGGGCCAGCCTGTGCTGTTCCACAACGAGACAACCACCTCGAATTCCTGGGCCGGCCTCCACCTTCGCGGCACCCGCAGTAATCGCGATGCCATCGGGGCCAGCGTCCGCATTGAGTACTGCGGCAAGACGGGGTTCGACACTGTCCGCAACGGCGGGAGCTATCTATCGCACAACGATCCGCGCCTGCACTTCGGGCTGGGCGCGTGCACGAAGGTGGATCGCGTAACGATCACCTGGCCCGCAGGCGCAGTGCAGGTGTTGAACGAACTTCCGCTGGATCGCTACACAGCGGTCGAGGAGCCGCGGTGAATTTGTGGGGCGGGATTCCGGTCCTGCGGCCGACGTCCACGTCGGCCTGCTCGCGGGCAACTCTCTGCCTCTTTTCCTTAGTGTTCGTCGGGTGGGCCGGCGCCTGGCAGGTAGCTCCGGATACGCCCGGCAGTTTCACCGATATCACCGCGTCCAGCGGAGTCCGTTTCAAGCACGAAGCTTCGCATACATCCAGGAAGTACCTGCCGGAGACGATGGGAGCGGGCGTGGCCCTTTTCGACTACGACAACGATGGCCGTCTGGACATCTTCCTGGTGAACGGCGCGCCGCTCGACGATCCTACCCCGAAAGGCACGATTCCGCGGAAGACCGGGCCGAAATACTGGAATCGCCTCTTCCACCAGAAAACCGACGGAACGTTCGAGGACGTCACCGAAAAGGCCGGCCTGGCGGGCGTCGGCTATGACATGGGCGTGGCGGTGGGCGACTACGACAACGACGGCTACGAAGACCTCTACGTCACCGGGTACGGTGGCAACCGGCTCTATCACAACAATGGGGACGGCACATTCACCGACGTGACAGCACAGGCGGGCGTGGGAGGCGGCGGCTGGTCTACCAGTGCGGCGTGGGTGGATCTCGACAATGACGGTCTGCTGGACCTGGTGGTCCTGCGATATCTTCAATGGGACTTCGACGACATCTGGTGCGGCGAGCATAAGGAAGGTCTCCGCGCCTATTGCCATCCCGATACATTCAAGGCGGCTACGCCGCTGGTCTATCACAACGATGGGAACGGCCGCTTCACCGAGGTCGCGCAGAAAATCGGCCTGGCCCTGCCGGGCAAAAGTCTCGGCATCGCCGTCGCGGATTACGACTGCGATGGGCACATCGATCTTTTCTTCGCCAACGATTCCATGCCGGAGTTCCTGTACCACAACAAGGGCGACGGGACGTTCGAGGAAAAGGGATTGCTGACCCAGGTAGCGGTGGACGAAGATGGCCGCACCTACGCCGGCATGGGTGTGGACTTCGGCGACTTCAACAACGACGGCCTGCCGGACCTGGTGGTGGACAACCTCGCCAATCAAATGTATGCGGTGTATCGGAACGCAGGCGATGGCACTTTCAATTACGTGACCAAGACGTCGGGTATGGGCCGCATCACGATGCTGCACTCCGGGTGGGGGCTGCGGCTGATCGACTACGATAACGACGGCTGGAAGGATCTGTTGATCGCACAAGGGCACGACCTGGATACCATCGAGCGGAGCAATCCGCAGTTACACTATCGCGAGCCGATGTTGCTGGCCCGCAACACGGGTCATGGGTTTGTGGATGTATCCGCGGCGTCCGGCGCTGTTTTCCACCAGGCGTGGGTGGGCCGCGGGCTGGCCACCGGCGATCTCGACAACGACGGCCGCATCGACGCGGTGGTGTCCACCAACGACGGACCCGCTTATGTGATTCACAACGAAACCAAAACGGAGAATCGCTGGCTTACCCTGAAGCTGGTAGGCCACAAAAGCAACCGGGATGCCATCGGCGCCATAGTGAAGCTGGTTACTCCGCAAGCCACGCAGTATGCAACAGTCACCACCGCGAGCAGCTATCTTTCCTCCAGCGATAAGCGCGTGCACTTCGGCCTGGGCTCGGCGACCGCCGCGCAAACGGTCGAAATCCTTTGGCCCAGCGGTATCCGCCAGGTGCTGAAGGACGTGCCCGCCGGCCAGATTCTGCGGGTGGACGAACCAGCCGCCGGCTCCAGTTCGCAGGCCGCATCGAGAGCCGTGCCATCCGCGTCCTCGCGTTAGAGGCCAGCTACCGGGCCGCTACCAGCGGCAGCACTACGCGATCCAACTCGTCGTCGGTAAATTCGCGGAGGTGGGCATTCTTGTGCAGCGTCCAATGCTCGACGTGCTGCAGCGACGCGCCCGGCCGCAGATGTTGCAGCGGACCAAGGGTCTCCAGTTCCAGGAAATCGGCATTTGTAAAGGTCTCGAAGGAGCAACCGAAATCGGGGTAGTCCTTCGGCGAATCCTGCGCATCGTAGCGCTTGATGAACAGGCCATTGCCCAGCGAATAGGCGGCCCAGGTGCTCTTGTTGAAGCTGCCGAGCTTGGTCGGCTCCGCATTGTTGGGGTCCTGATGCAGCATCAGGTATTTGCGGGTGAAGCGCCAACGGTGATCGGAGAGGTTGCTGAAGGCCCACATCACCAGCGGGTTGGTGGGATAGAGCACCTCGGGATGCTTGCCGCGCGGCGGAAAGCCGTGGATGCCCACGCCGCCCTGCGCCATCATGGTGAGAGCCCAGGGCGCCAGGTCCAGCGGATGGCTGCCCGCGTTCTTGATGCGGTGCAGCACTTCCACACTGGTGCCCTGCGGCGACAATTTCACCACAATCTGTTTTTCGAGGCCGGTGAGCGGCTCGGCCGGCTCGGTGGCTTCCAGCACGTCACCCTTGATTTCGATGCGCACCGGCCCGTTGTCCGGCGCATAAGTGCGGACGGCGTCCTCCGGAGCGGCCCAAACGCGATGTCCGCCGCGGGCGACCCAGGCCGGTTCGCCGGATTTGCCGAGGCTCGCGGTGAACTCCTTGAAGAAGTTCGGGCCGCCCACAAATGCGTAGCGCATGATGCGGGGGCCGATATCGCCGGTCACGATCAGCTCGACTTCTCCGTTGGTGATGCGGTAACAGTTCGGCCAGCCCTTGAAGCTGGTCTTCTCGATTTTGACGGCGGCGGTGGCAGACATGGTCAGCAGCAACAGGGATGCGGCAAATCTAAGCATACGGCCTAGAATAACAGAATGATGGAAACGTCCCGTTTCATCTGGGAACCCTCCCGCGAATTCATTGAGAGCACCAATGTGTACCGCTTCATGGAGCGGCTGGGGATCGGCACATACCAGGAGTTCCTCCGCTATTCCCAGGAGCACCTGGAAGAGTTTTGGGACGAGATGGTCCGGGAACTCGCGGTCGAATGGTTCGAGCCATACCGGCAGGTTTTGGACGCCTCGCGCGGCGTGGAATGGACCCGCTGGTTCATCCCCGGCAAGCTGAATATCGCGTGGAACTGCCTGGACCGGCATGCCGGCGGGCCAGCGCGCGATCGGTTGGCGGTTATTTGGGAAGGCGAAGACGGCAGCGTCCGCACCCTGACCTTCAGTGAGCTGCGGCGCGAAACGGACCGGTTAGCGAACGCCCTGCGCGCCCTGGATCTCGCGCCCGGCGATCGCGTGGCGCTGTACATGCCGATGGTTCCGGAAGTCGTCATGATTCTGTACGCTTGTTTCAAGCTGGGCCTGATCGCGGTGCCGATCTTTTCCGGCTTCGGTTACGGCGCAACCGCTGTGAGGCTGCAGGATGCGGGCGCCAGGGTGCTGTTCACCGCCGATTTCCTGGAGCGGCGCGGAAGGCGCATCCCGCTAAAGGAAAAAGCCGACGAAGCGCTGGACCAGGGCATCGGAATCGAGCGCGTGGTGGTCTGGCGGTACAAGGGCGGCGGCGTCCCATGGAACAGTGCGCGGGACGTCTGGTGGCACGATTTCGTGGCAGGGCAGCAGGAGCCAGGCCCGGAGGAATGCGCCGCGCTGCCGCTCGATTCCGAAGCGCCCGCGCTACTGCTCTACACTTCCGGCACCACCGGCCGGCCCAAGGGAGCCGTGCATACGCACGCCGGCGCGCTGGCGCAGACCGCCAAGGAAATCTACCTCACGTTCGACCACCGGGCTGAAGACCGTTTTTGGTGGGTTTCCGACATCGGCTGGATGATGGGGCCATGGGAGATTATCGGGAACCACCACTTGGGCGGAACGATCGTGCTTTACGATGGCGCGCCCGACCACCCTACTTCGGAGCGCTTCTGGCAGATGATCGAGCGGCATCGCGTGACCACGTTCGGTATCTCGCCGACAGCTATTCGCATGCTGATGCGCAACGCCGGCTCCGGCCCCGATGGGTTCGAGCTCGGCTCGCTGCGGCTGCTGGGCTCCACCGGCGAGCCGTGGGACGAGAATTCCTACCGTTGGTTCTTCGAGCGGGTGGGCCGGGGCCGGTGCCCTATTATGAACATCTCCGGCGGCACCGAAATCATCGGCAGTTTCCTGGCGCCGTTGCCAGTCCAGCCGTTGAAAGCTTGCACCCTGGGCGGACCCTCACCGGGCATGTCCACCGATGTTTTCGATGCACAGGGCCGGCCCGTGCGCGGCCAGTTGGGCTATCTGGTCTGCACCCGGCCAGCGCCTTCGATGACCAGCGGCGTCTGGAACGATTCGCAGCGCTATCTGGAGGCGTACTGGTCGCGTTGGCCCGGCGTCTGGTACCACGGCGATTGGGCCATCGTGGATGCGGACGGCTACTGGTTCCTGCACGGGCGGGCCGACGAGTCGTTCAACGTGGCTGGCCGCAAAGTGGGTCCGGCGGAGGTGGAGGCGTGCTTGATCGCACATACCGCGGTTTCCGAAGCGGCCGTCATCGGCGTACCCGACGAGATCACCGGCGAAAGCGTGGTGGCTTTTGTGGTGCTGAAACCGGACGCGGTGTTCACCGATGTAAGCGGCGAGTTGGCGGCGCACGTGGCGCGCTCCATGGGGCCGGCCTTCCGGCCGCGTGCAATCTTTGCCGTTCCGGAGTTGCCCAAGACGCAAAGTGGGAAAGTCGTGCGGCGGTTGATCCGCCAGGCTTATCTCCGGGAGCCCTTGGGGGATACGTCTACCGTGGAGAATCCCGCGGCGCTGGAGCGCTTCCAGTGGTGAGAAGTTTGCACTTCTCGCGGTACTTCAATTGCAACCGCCTTTGATTTTAACATTGCGCTTTTCGAAATATGCGCCATAATACGTACATCGGCGCCGGGTGAGCGCCATTGGATAAAGTGGAATGGGCCGTGCTAGGATTCCGGCGATGTCATCGCAATCGTTAAGGTCTTTCACGATTCCGGCGTTACGCGCAGTGTCCTCTCTGCTGCTGCTGGCCGGCGCCGGGCGCGGGCAATCGATTCTGCAAGGCTCCGGACCGGGTGGAGAAGCGCACCTCTTTAACACCGATGCGGCGGTTTTGGAATCGCAGGAGCCCCGCAAGGACCTTCCGTGTACAGCTACCCCCGTCAAACCCACCCTCGGCTTCGACCTTAAGTTTCATTCCGGTTACGAAGTGAACGTACCCTTGAAGGAACTGTCGGGATTAGGGAATCTGCTCACGATGGTCTACCGGGTTACTCCCGCTGCGCATCCGGACGAGCCGGTTTATATGTCCCAGCGGGTGAATGTGCCGGATATCGAAGAGAACGCGCATGGCGATGCCTATTTGCAAGGCACCTTCGACGTGGGAGAGGGCAAGTATCACGTGGATTGGCTGATGCGGGACCGCACCGAGCGGGTGTGCTCGGCTTTCTGGGATATCGACGCCAGCGTGCCGCCCAAGGACAAGCCGGTGACGTTGGACATCCAGCCGAACACCATCCTGAGCGCCGACAACGAGCCTTTCAAAGACGAGCCGCCCGTGGCGCGGGAGGCGGCTGGCGCGCCTCTGAATGTGAAAGTGATCGTGAACTTCGCTCCGCAGGATGCCGCCGCCGCCGCCTTGCATCCGCTGGACATGAATGCTCTGCTCTCGATTCTGCGCGGCATCGCGCGCGAGCCGCGCATCGGCAAGTTCTCGATCGTGGCCTTCAATCTTCAGGAGCGCCGGGTGGTTTACCGCCAGGCGGATTCGTCCCGCATCGATTTCCCGGCCTTGGGTGAGGCCTTGCACTCGCTGAATCTGGGGACGGTGGATTTGAAGCGGCTGAGCCAGAAGCGCGGGGAATCGGAGTTCCTGACCAACCTGTTTACCGACGAGCTGAACACGCGCGACCATCCGGATGCGGTGATCTTCGCCGGGCCGAAAGCACTGCTGGACAACGGCGTGCCGCAAGAGTCGCTCAAGAAGGTCGCAGATGTGGAATACCCGCTTTTCTACATGAACTATAACGTCGACCCGCAAGCCATGCCGTGGCGCGACGCCATCGGGAATGCGGTGAAATACCTGAAGGGAGTCGAGTACACGATCAGCCGGCCGCGCGATTTATGGAATGCATGGGGCGATATCATGTCGCGTATAGTAAAATCAAGATTGGGTAAGCGCGCGGCGAGCGGCGCTTCCCAATAACCCATGCGGGTTCACACGTCCTCTTCTACGGCCTCGACGGCGGTGCTTCTGGCCTTGGGAGCTTGGGCTCCTGCGTTTTCCCAACAGTTCAGCAAAGACAACCTGGCGCCATACATCCCGAGTCCGCAGGAAGTGGTGGAGAGGATGCTCAGCGCCGCGCGGATAAAGCCGGGCGAGATGGTTTACGACCTGGGCAGCGGCGACGGCCGCATCATCATCACGGCGGCCCAGGAATTCCAGGCGCGGGCGGTGGGCGTGGAGTTGCGCGGGGACCTCTGCAAATCGACGCAAGCGCGGATCAAGTCGCTGGGCCTGGAAGGCCGCGTCCGGCTGATCCACGAGAATATGCTGAAGGTGGATCTCAGCCCGGCCGACGTGGTGACCCTCTACCTGCTGACCAGCTCCAACGAGCGTCTGCGCCCGAACCTGGAGAAATATCTGAAGCCCGGTGCGCGCGTCGTGTCGAACGACTACGAGATCCGCGGGTGGACGCCGTCCGGGATTGTGCCGATCACGGCGGGCGGCGTGTTGCACTATATTTACGTCTACGAGATCGGGACTAAGTAGGTCTGGGGCAGGCGTCCACGCCTGGCTTCCACGTCTGCGGCGGGTCTCCGGACCCGCCCCCTTTTCGACCGATCAACTCGCCCGCGCCAACTGCGCCGCGCCGATCGCCTGCCCTAAATGCCGTTGCGTATGTTCCGCGATGTGCACCAGCAGTCCGATCACAGTCGTCGGCAAGCGTTTTCGTCCCACCCAGCGCGGCACCGCGAACGTAGCCGGATTGATCGCACGGATCGCCTCCTCGGCCCGCCTTAGCACCCGGTTGACGTCCGCCAATAGCTCTTCGAGACTCGCGCCCGGCTCCATTTCCGCCGTCAGCGCACGCATCTGAGCCGCATCCAAAGGCCGCCCTTCGAGATAAGTAGTCAGGCGATCCACGCTGCCGGCGATGTGCCGGAGATGAAAGCCCAACGGCGCCAGTCCGTGCGGACGCGCCCACACCTGGCCGGCCGTGAGCCCCGCCGTGTACCGTGCCAGATCCTCGCGCGTCTGCTGAAGCCCGTACAAGGCGGGCGCCAGTAGCGGACTGACTTGCGCCAGGGGTCCGCGCAGCCACGCTTCAGGCAAGGCTTCCGGAAGACCGCCGATGTCGTGCCCACTCAGTTTTTGTTCTCGGCCTTCTTGCGCTGCAGGTTCAGTGGCACGCTGTCGCCCTGCGTGAACATCCCTGTCATCGCTGAAGCGTCCTTACTCAAGGTGCCTTCGTAGGAACAACCGATCGCTTTCATATCCAGCTTGACGGTGTCTCCCGTGCGGGCGATACTCGCAATCGGCAGGCCGCTGGCGCCCTGGTCCAAGCTGTCGAACGTCGCGGTAATGCTGCCGTCGGCGTTTTTCGTGAAGTTGAACCGCACGTGAAGATGTAGGCCGTGGGCATCCAGGACGCCTTCCCACACGCCTTCCAGGACTTGCACGTCGCCTGTGTTAGCCGGCGCTTTTTCAACGGCCCTCGGCTCGGATTTCCATTTCAGTTCGAGCGGCATCGGCTGCCCGCCGGCGGTAAGGTTGCCGGCAATGCTCTTGCCGTCCTCGGAAAGCTTGCCGTCGTAATGCTGGGAGCCCGGACCAGGAAGCGGAAAACCGATTGCTGCGCCATCCACCTTCAAGCTGGCGAGGGGCAGTCCGGATACTTGCTGCATCGGAACATCCATCTCCCCGGCCCAACCGTCGCCGTCGCGATGGAAGTTGAAGACCAGGACCAAATCGCCATTGGGGGTCTTGATTGTGCCTTCCCATAATCCCGCCGGATTCGTAGCGGCCGGCGTCGCAGCAGGCGCTAGCAGCCATAAACCGGCCAATAGCGCGAGGTATTGTTTCATATGACTCCTGAACGGATTGTAGCAACACGCGCAATCCATTCCGTGCCGAGCGATACAGAGACCCGGCATCCAACCAACCGCTTGCTAAACTGAAGAGCATGGCGGCAAATCTCGTACCCATGTCCAGCCTGGTCGGCGAAGCCGCCGATCTGCGCGGCATGCGCGAATGCCTCCAGTGGTTCACCCGCGAGAAGCAGTGGATCAACGACATTCACCTGCAGCTTTGCCGTGTCCCCGCGCCCACATTCCTCGAACAACAGCGCGCCGAGTGGATCGTAGCGCAATTCCGCAGTCTGGGATGGGAAGGCCATATCGATCGGGCCGGCAACGTGGTGGCCACGCCCGATGCGCACGCCGAAGGCCCCTACGTGGCCCTCACCGCGCACCTCGATACCGTCCTCGCACCACGCGCGAAAGAAGATATCGGCGTGGAGCCGGACGGGCGATTTCGCGGTCCCGGCATATCCGACAACGGCGCCGGCTTAGCCGCCCTGCTGGCCATCGCGCGCGCCCTGAAAGTTTGCCCGCCAGTCGAGGGTTGGCACGCGGACCTGATGCTGGTCGCCAACGTCGGCGAGGAAGGCGAAGGCAACTTGAGCGGTATGCGGCACCTCTGCAAACAGTCGCCGCTCGGCAGGAAAATCGGAGCTTTTCTGGTGTTGGATGGCGCCTCCACCGATCACATCACCAATCGCGCGCTGGGCAGCCGCCGCTTCGAGGTGATCTTCACCGGTCCGGGCGGCCATAGCTGGAGCGATTACGGCGTAGGCAACCCGGTGCATGCTCTCAGCCGGGCCATTTCCCAGTTCTCCGACGCGCGCTTGAACGGTCCTCCCAAATCCAGCTTCAACGTGGGGTTCATCGAAGGCGGTGCCAGTGTCAACGCCATCCCGCCGCTGGCGCGCGCCAAAGTCGACATCCGCTCGGAGAGCAACCAGAAGATGGATGAACTGGTGGATTGCCTCTCCACCGCCATCGAGCGTGCGCTCGAAATCGAGAATCAGCGGGCCACCGGCGGCAAAGTGGCCGTCAAGATTCGCGAAATCGGGTCGCGGCCCGCCGCCAATCTGGCCGAGCACTCTCCCATCCTGGCCTATCTGCGTGCCGTGGATAGCCACTTGGGCATCCGCTCCCACCTGGACTGCGCCTCCACCGACGCCAATATTCCCATGTCGCTGGGCATCCCGGCCATTTCCATCGGCGCCGGCGGCCAGGGCGGCGGAGCCCACACCACCCAGGAATGGTTCCGGCCCGAGGGCCGCGACCTGGGGTTGAAGCGCATTCTGCTGACACTTTGCCTGTTGCTGCGAGACCCTCAGTTGGCGGTCCCCACGCAGTGAAGCGTGGCGCACTGGGGGCCCCACGCCGCGCCGAAGCCGCGCTGATCGCCAATACCATCATCTGGGGCTCCACTTTTGTATTGGTCAAGCAGGCCCTGCGCGATGTATCGCCGGTCCTTTTCTTGGCGTTGCGGTTCACCTTGGCGGCCGCCGTGCTTCTGGTCCTCTTCCGCGGTTCTTGGAGCCATCCGCGGAATCCCCGCTGGTCGTTGACCGGGGGCGCCCTGGCCGGTACATTTCTCTTCTCCGGATACGCGTTTCAAACCATCGGCTTGCAATTCACGACCGCCCCGAAATCGGCCTTTCTAACCGGCCTCACATCGGTGATGACACCGTTGCTCGGCGCTGTAGTCTATCGGAAGAAACCGCGCGCCGTGGAGGTCGGCGGCGTTTTGCTGGCTACCTGCGGCATGGCCCTCATGACGCTGCCGGGAGCCACGCTGGCCATGAATCGCGGCGACTTGCTCACAGTCTGCTGCGCCGCCTGTTACGCCGCGCATATTCTTACGCTCAACCGCTATTCGGCCACAGCCAGCTTCGAATTGTTAGCTACCGCCCAGATCGTGATTTCGGCGCTCCTGGCCTGGTCGCTTTTCCGGGGTATGGAAACGCAATACATCCGGTGGACCCCGGGAGTGTGGGCCGCCATCCTCATAACCGGTGTTTTCGCCACTGCCCTTGCCTTTACTTTCCAGGCCTGGGCGCAGCGCTACACCACCTCCACCCGCACCGCGCTCATCTTCATGCTGGAGCCGGTGTTTGCCTGGATTACTTCCTACCTGCTCACCGGCGAGACTCTCTCCGCGCGGGCCGCGGCCGGTGCCGGCCTGATCCTGGCAGGCATCCTGGCGGTGGAAGTGAAACGATCGCAGTGACTGATCTCCATTGGCACTCGCTCCCGCCTCGTGGGAAGAGCCCCCTGGGCCCCGCGGTGGCGCGCCAGGAGTTGACGTCATCGCGGATTATCGGAAGTCGATTCCTCCGCTTCGCCTCGCACTCGGCCAGGGCTACGACCTCCGGCGCGTGGGTGTCGGGGATGGTTTATGGGACAAGGAACTGAAGACATAGCTCCGTTTTTTCCCCATGGGACATAATGTGAGGAGACGCGACTATGTCAAGGAAGTGGGCCTCCGCTCTGCTGCTTTTCTCTCCAGCCCAGTTGTTTCTATTGGCACAGCTGCGTGCCCCGCGTGCTTACCTACGAGGTCACGATCTCATTCTTGAGAACGCACAAGGACAGCTGAAATCGCTGGGGGCGGGGTTCAATCCCGTTCCCATCTCTGAAGATATGTTTCTGCTTATCCGGGGTGCGCAAATGGGATATGGCGAGGAGTCCAGTTGCGAGAGTCCCGGGTCTAAGAATCGGGTAGTGGTCTACGACATTATAGCGAACAAAGAGTCGACTCTATTCGACAAACCGCTTTCTGGTCGGATCATCGGGCTTCATGCCACTTGTGTATATGAACACGCGGATCTATCTCCGTCCGGGTCCATTCTGTACATCGTCAGTCCCTGCTACGTTACGTCAGGTTGCCTTGCGGTTATCAATTTGCCGACGGGCATCGTCAGATATGTTCCGGGCGCGATGGATGTTTTCGTGATCCGGGGCGGCCCAAGGGAAGGGGATCTCATATACATGCGCCGGCTGGATCGGAAACCCACCGACGAAGACCCGCGCGTGGCTGACTACGCTTACATCCACGCCCGACCTGATGGATCGCAAGTTGCAGTCTTCTCACACGAGGACCTGGTTCTGGTCGGAGGAAATGCTCCGGCTCCGATTCTGCGAGCCTACTTGCGACGCATCCGGGGTCTCATATACGTCCAAGGCGAATGGGTTCCATAGCCGAGTATCGTATTCGAGGCTTCATTCAACCCTGTTTTACTAGACGATAAAGTATCGTCTATAAGGAGAGGCTGGGAAACGTGGGCGAAATGTCCCCCGTCGACCCGGAAGAAGCCGCGCGCTGTGGAGGTCGACGGCGTTTTGCTGGCTACTTGCGGCATGGCCCTCATGACACTGCCGGGTGCCACGCTGGCCATGAATCGCGGCGACCTGCTCACCGTCTGCTGCGCCGCTTGTTACTCCGCGCATATTCTCACGCTGAACCGTTATTCGGCCAAGGCCAGCTTCGAATTGTTAGCTACCGCCCAGATCGGGATTTCAGCGCTCCTGGCCTTGTCGCTTTTCCGGGGTATGGAAACGCCTTAGATCCGATGGACCCCCGGGGTGTGGGCCGCCATCCTTATAACCGGTGTTTTCGCCACTGCACGCGCCTTTACTTTCCAGACCTGGGCGCAACGCTACACCACCTCTACCCGTGCCGCACCCGCACCGCGCTCATCTTCATGCTCGAGCCGGTGTTTGCCTGGATTACTTCCTGCCTACTCGCCGGCGAGACTCTCTCCGCGCGGGCCGCCGCCGGTGCTGGCCTGATCCTGGCAGGCATCCTGGCGGTGGAGCTGAAACCCTTCCCTCCGCGAGGGCATCCATCCTCACAGGGGCCGCGGCCGCAGTATAATAAATGAAGGTCGGAAGGCTGCGAAGGAGCGAGTTTACACCCATGAGTTTCATCGACAAGTTGCGCACACAGAAGCTGTTGTCTTTCACCCTGATCCTTTTTACGCTGGCCATCGGTATCGTGATCGGCACCTTGGTAAATACCGGTGCGAAAGCCGCCAAGGACAACACCGCAGCGCCGGGGGCGACTCCGCTCACCATTCCCAATCCCGTGCAGGTGCAGAACTCGTTCGCCGCGATCGCCAAGCAAGTGGAGCCGTCCGTGGTCAATATCTCGACCACCTATATGCCCAAAGCGCCCACGCGCAATCGCCGCCGCGCCGCTCCCCAGCAGCCCGATAACGGCGACGAGGAGGACCAGGGCGATCAGGGTCAAGGCGGTCAGGGCGATCAAGGCAACATGGAAGATTTCTTCCAGCGGTTCTTTAGTAACCCGTTTGGCGGAAATAATCCGCAGATTCCGCAGCACAGGACGAATGCCCTGGGCTCCGGCGTGGTGGTGGACAAGGCCGGCTACATCCTGACCAACAATCACGTTGTCGACAAGGCCGACCGCATCCAAGTCAAATTCATGGGCGACACCACCGAATATGACGCCAAAGTAGTGGGGGTGGACGCCGCCACCGACCTAGCCGTGATTCGTGTGGAGGGCAGGAGCAGCCTGACGCCTGCCCGCATCGGTAATTCCGATGCAGTGCAAGTGGGCGATTGGGCCATCGCCATCGGTTCGCCGTTCAGCTTCGAAGAGACCATGACGTTGGGCATTATCAGCGCCAAGGGGCGCGACGTCGAGCCCGGCCAGCAGTTCCAGCATTTTATCCAGACCGATGCAGCCATCAACCCCGGCAACAGCGGCGGCCCGTTGCTGAACATCAACGGCGAAGTGGTCGGCATCAACACCGCCATCGCATCCCGTTCGGGCGGTTATCAAGGCATCGGTTTCGCCTTGCCGATCAACGACGCGGTAAAGGTCTATAACGACATCATCAAGAACGGCAAGGTGGTCCGCGGCTCTATTGGCATCAGTTTCACCCCGTCCGACACCCCCAGGGCCGAGGCGCTCCTGAAAGCCAACGGCGCGAAAGAGGGAGTGTTTGTCGAGCAGGTGCCCGCCAACGGTCCGGCCGATAAGGCGGGTATCAAACCCGAAGACATCATCGTGGCCGTAAACGGCAAGCCCATTCGCAATGGCGGCGAATTGGTCGATCGGGTGACCAGCACTCCCATCGGCAATCCCCTCACCGTGACCGTTTTGCGCGAACGCCAGCGCATGGATTTCCAGGTCGTGGTGGCCGATTTGGCCAAGGTCTTTCCGGAGCGCTTCGGGAACGGCAAGGAGGAAGAGGCCGGCCCGGCGGAAGGCACCCAGGCCCTTTTCGGTATCGCCATCGAAAATCTGACGGATGCCCGCCGTGAGAACATGGGCATCAAGCAGCATGGTGTGCTGGTCGGTTCCGTGGAACAGAATTCCTTCGCGGAGGATATCGATTTGCGGAAGGGCGACGTGATTGTGGAAATCAATCGGCAACCGGTCCACACCACCGACGACGTCACCCGCATCCAGAAGACGCTCAAACCGGGCGATGCGGTAGCCTTCCGGGTCCTGCGGCAAAGCGGGCGCACTGAATGGACTCCGGTCTTCCCGGCGGGCGCGCTGCCCAACCATCCATAGGCGGAGAACATTGCAGTTCAGGAAAATTATCGCTGCACTGGCCACCGGGCTAACCTGCGCAGTTGGTTTGCTGGCGGCTACCCCCCAGAAGAAGACGTCCGCGCATACCAAGTCGACAGCGGCGCCCGCCGGTAAGAAACCGGCGTCGGCGGGGCACACCCGGCGCAAGCCCCAGAGCAAGGCCGCTCTGCATACGGCCCACGCCCCGCACGTGGCGCCGCATACGGCCCACGCCGCGCCGCATCCGGTGCGTAATGCTCCGGCGCGCTCGACCCAATCGGTGCCCACGCCCGAGCGCTACAAGGAAATTCAGGAGGCGCTGGCCAGGAAGGGCTATCTGCACGGAGAAGCCTCGGGCGTTTGGAATCCGGATTCGGCCGATGCGTTGCGGCGGTTTCAGCAGGACCAAAACCTGCAAGCCAGCGGAAAATTGGACTCTCTTTCGATCATCGCGCTGGGCTTGGGCCCCAAATATTAGAACGCATTAGCCAGGCCCTTGGCTTTCTTTAGCCTGCTAGAATGTGAGAAGCCGGTTATGGCCGTCGACTCCATCAAAGGCTCCCTGCGCGAGAAGGGCGTGCGGCTCACCCGTCAACGTCAGATCCTGCTCGAGTTGATCGACCAGACCGGACAACACCTGGATGCCGAGCGCTTGTTCCAACTGGCGAAGGAAAAAGATCCCAAGTTAAACCGCGTAACGGTCTACCGCACCCTGAAAATGCTCAAGGCCGGCGGCATGGTGGATGAGCTCGACCTCATGCACCACGAAGGCGACCAGCACTACTACGAAACCCGCCTGAAACAGGAGCATGCGCATGTGATCTGCCTGCGCTGCGGCAAAGTGGAGGAGTTTTTCGGCGAACCCCTGCAACGGCTGCGCAAGCAGATCGAAAGCCATTTCGGATTTCAGATCCTGCTGGCCCGCACCGAGGTCGGCGGATACTGCGCCCATTGCCAGTCGCTGCGCGCGCTGGAGTTGGAAAGGGCGCGCCAGCACGGTATTCCGGACGCGCCGCCGGTGGGCGGGGCGCCCCCTGCCCCGGGCGCGCCGCATCGGCCCCGCGCCAAACGCACCGCCTGATGGACAGCGCCACCTTGGATCTCGTACCTTCGGCCTCTGTAATCGTCGTCGATCCCAGCGGCCACCGCTCCCGTGTGGAACTCGCGCCGCTGCCTTTCAAAATCGGCCGCCAGGCCGATAACGACTTGATTCTGCGCGACAGCCGTGCCTCGCGCATCCATGCCCGGATCTTTCAGGAAAGCGGCGAATACAAGATTGAAGACGCCGGCAGCCGGCACGGTGTCTATGTCAACGGCAAGCGCGTGGAAAGCCAGGCGCTCCGCAGCTCCGACCGCATAGAATTTGGCTTCCCGGATTCCTACCAGCTCATCTTCGCCCTGGATGGCGCGGAGTTGAACCGGCTGATCGACCAGTTCGGCGCGCACGAGAAATCCGGTCCTATGGGTAGCTCCGCCGGGCCCGGCGCCAACCTCGCCAAGCTGCGCGCCATTCTGGATGTGGCGCGTACCCTGCAAACCGGCTTGTCCCTCCAGGACGTACTCAATTCCGTGGTGGATGCGGCGCTGGCCATCACCGGCGCCGAACGCGGCTTCCTGTTGCTGCGCTCGGGCGGCGAGCTCGAGACGCGCGTGGCCCGCGATCGCAAAGGCGCGACGCTCCCGTCGAGTGATCTGCGGGTTCCCCGGCGCGTCATCAAACGTGCGCTGGAACAGCGCCGCGACCTCCTCTCCATGAATTTCGATCCACAGGGCACCGGCGAGTTCCGGCCCGAGCGCAGCGTTGTGGATCTCGAACTGCGCAGCGTCATATCCGTGCCGCTGGTGCGCCTCAGCAAAGTGCGCGGCGATGCCACCAACGTGCTCTCCACCGCCGAGGAGACGGCCGGTGTGCTCTACATGGATTCCCGCCTGGCCACGGCGGACCTCGCCGGCGGCAACCGCGAACTGCTGCAAACCCTGGCCATCGAAGCCTCCACCATTCTCGAGAATGCCCGCCTGCTCGATGAAGAACGCATCAAGCAGAAAATCGAGGAGGAGTTGGACGTAGCCCGCACCATCCAGCAGGGACTGCTGCCCCGCAGCCTGCCTTCCGATGGGTGGTTCCGCGCCTGCGGCAGCAGCGTGGCTTCGCACCAGGTGGGCGGCGATTATTTCGATGTGATTCCTTCCGGCCCGGACGCATGGACGGCCGTGGTTGCGGATGTCTCCGGCAAGGGAGTCAGCTCAGCGCTACTGGCTTCCTTACTGCAAGGCGCGTTTCTGGCGGTCAGCCACGG
This sequence comes from Bryobacteraceae bacterium, assembly GCA_035511215.1. Lineage (GTDB taxonomy): Bacteria > Acidobacteriota > Terriglobia > Bryobacterales > Bryobacteraceae > Bog-159. Next base: position 28,777 of record DATKFU010000021.1, read on the forward strand.
CGACAAGGCGCTCGACAAGCGCCTCGAACGCATCAACGTCTTCTTGAACGAGCGCACCTCGGGCGAGAAATACGCCACGGTTTTCTATTGCCTGCTCGAGCGCTCGGGCCGGCTGTATTATGTGAATGCCGGCCATTGCCCGCCGCTGATCGTGCGGCACGCGGGCTCGATCGAGTCGCTGGCCGCGACCGCCATGCCGGTCGGACTCGTGGAGTCCGCGCAGTTCGAGGTCAGCGAGACCGCCCTGGCCGACGGCGATAAGATCGTGATCTACACCGACGGAGTCACCGAAGCGCAGAACCTGCAGGGCGAGTTTTTCGGCAGGCACAAGTTGCGCCAGGTAATCACGGAGCATCATGCGGACTCCTGCCAGGCATTGCACGAGGCGGTCCAAAGCGCCGTCGCCGCGTTTACCGAAAGCGCTCCGCAGGCCGACGATATCACCTTGGTAGTGTTCGAGTATAGCTGGGATCGCTGAGGCGTATTACTTTGCGAACGGATTGGTGACCCGAACGCCGAGAATCTCCTGCCCATGGTTCATGTCTTCGGTGTATAGTATCGTGGCACCGGCCCGCGCTGCCGCGACGACGACCAGTGCATCCCAGAACGAAAGCTTCGCCTGGTCAGCCAGCCCAACCGCTGCTCGGATGGCTGCATAATCTATAACCATCAGAGGCCAGGCCGCCAGATCTTCCAGCACCGCCTGCGCCCCTCCCTGGTAGAGCAGCGCTGGCTCACCTTCCTGGTCAACGTTACGAAAAGCTCCTGCAACACCTGCGTGCTCACCCGAAGCCGATCCTCTTCCATCAACTCGTTCATCAGCCGTTGCGCGACCCGTTTCTTCGACGAACTGCTCTTATCGAACGCATACACCAGCACGTTGGTGTCGACGAAACACGGAGCCCGCTCACCGTTCATAAAGATCGTTGCGGCTCCACGTCCGGTTGCCAACCTCGATAAGGCCGGTCTTAAACGCCTTTCTTAACCTGGCGCGGGACAGTCGCCGGCGGTTCGGCTCCTCCACCAACGCTGTTAAGTACTCCCGCACCAGTTGGTTCACGCTGGTGCGTCGATCAAGTGCCACTTTTCTTGCCGCTAGAAGCAGATCCCCCTCGACAACCAGAGTCACATTTTGTTTGGTCTTCTCCATGGCCCCAGTGAAGCGCGATATCCGTGCTGCACGGACGCACGGATTCACAAGATCGACCGCACCGTGCCGCCATCCACGTGCAACGCCGCTCCGTTGGTCGCCGACGACAGCGGACTGGCCACGAAAACCACCAGCGCCGCGACTTCGTCCGGCGTGGCGAAGCGCTGAATGATCGAGCTTGGCCGAATCGTCCGGAAGAATTCCTTCTCGAAATCCGCGGCGGTGATCTGCCTTGACTTCGCGATGTCTTCGACGAACTTCTCCACGCCTTCCGAGCGCGTAGGACCCGGCAGAATCGAGTTCACCGTCACACCCGTGCCCGTTGTCGTCTCTGCCAGCCCCCGCGACAGCGCCAACTGCATCGTCTTCGTCACCCCGTAGTGGATCATCTCCACCGGGATATTTATCGCCGATTCGCTAGATATAAAAATGATGCGCCCCCATCCGGCTGCCTTCATCTTTGGCAGCCAATAACGGCTCAGGCGCACGCCGCTCATGAAATTGGTTTCGATAATGGCTTGCCAATCGGCGTCGGCGATCTGTTCGAAGGACTTGACTTCGTAAGTGCCCAGATTGTTCACCAGAATATCCGGACTCGGAAACCGCTCAAAGGCGGCCATCGCCCCTTCGGCGCGCGAAAGGTCCGCCACGAAGCCCTCGATCCGAGCCGCCGGTTGTTCCCCGTGAATCGCCTCACAGGCCGCGGACACCCGCGCGTCCGTGCGCCCGTTGACCACCACGCGCGCACCCTCGGCGGCCAGTCCCTTGGCGATCGCGAAGCCGATGCCGGCAGTGGACCCAGTTACCAGAGCGAGTTTATCTTCCAGTTGCAGGTTCATCTTCAAGTGGGGCGGGCTCGCAGGGGTACCCTCTGGGTCCAGCGGCCTCGCAGGCCGCAATCACACCAACGGAGACGGCTGTCCCCATCGGCCCCCAAATACAAACTGCTTCAAGGTCCGCCGCGGCCTGCGCTTGTTCCGCTTCAGCAGTTCTTCCGGCGCGCCCTGCTCGTCGCCCGCATAGCCCATGCCTATCGCCGCCACCGCCTCGTGCGACTCTGGAATGCCATACAACTCGCGCGCCTTCGCCGCATCGAAGCCGGCCATGCCGTGCGCCAGAATTCCCAGCGAGGCGGCCTGCAGCATCAGGAATCCCGTGGCGATTCCGGTATCGTGAAAAGCGTGCCGGTTGGCGTTCTCGTTGTGCTCGAAGTTCAGCTTCGCTACCGAGATCATCAGTACCGGGACATGCTGCGCCCAAACTACATTGCCGGGCACCAGGCAGCTTAGCATGCGCGCGAATTCCTCCGGCTCCTCCTTGCGCGCGACCAGAAAACTCCAAGGTTGCGCGTTGTAGCTGGAAGGCGCCCAGCGGGCTGCCTCCAGAATGCTCAGAAGCTTCTCCGGTTCCACCGTCCGCGGCGAATAAATCGCCGGACTCCACCGGTCCCGGATCACCTCCAACACCGGATACTGAATTTCCATTTCTTGCGTGGCTGCCATCTATGGTTTCGATGCGCGTAACAGGCCGCCGGATGCGGCTCGGTCAGGCTTATCCGCGGCTTACGGCTGCTTTATGGTAATGTCAGGACACCCACCGCAAAACCGTTCAGCGTCACGGAATTCTGTACGGCTTCCGACGCCGGCGCGCCGCCCGCGGTAACTTGATCCACGTATTCCCACGTGCCCGCCTCCGGAATGGCCACCGCCATCGCCCGATCGCGCTCGCTGATCAGCAGCACTTCGCGCTTTCCCCCGCGCGTCAGAAACGCTTGCGCGTAAACCGACGGATTGGCGATGAACGTGGCCATCAGTTTGTCGCCGGGACCGAAATGTTTGTGAAGCAACTGCAGTACGCGAAAGCGCGCATTGGGCGCGCCCGTGTTCCAATCCACCATCGTCACACTCGGAAATTGCGTCGGATAGCCGACTAACTGCGACTCGCCGGCCGCATCCACTCCCAGCGCCGCCAGGTTGGCGAAAACATAAGCATACGTGGCCGCCGACAGGTTCCAATAGGAGCTGCGAATAGGGGCCGACGCGCGCCCCGGTTCGCCCGAATCGCCCGGTAGAATGGCGCCGATCTCGTTTACGGTGGTGCGCGTCGCCGGTGACAGGCGCTGCCGGATGTCTTCGATGTACCGCACCACATCCAGAAAACGGTCGGCTTGGGTGAAGAAGGTGTACTGCTGAACTTCCGGTGTCTGGTCCGCCGTAGGAACCGCATAGAAGTGGTAGGAGATCATATCCACCGGTATCCCCGGCTGATGATTCTTCGGATCCAGGAAATACTCGAACATGCGGGGATTGCTGCCCGGCGCCGCCAACGCCAAACCTACGAACTTCATCTGCGGAGCTACCTTGCGCACCGCCGCGACCACCGCATCGTATCTCTCCGTGTATTGCTCCGGCGTCATGTTGTGCTCAAAATCGACCTCATTGAAGACCTCCCAATAGTCGATCTTGAGACGGTAGCCGGACTTGTGCTTCGTGCCCCGCTCATCCTTCATTTCGCCGCGCATATACCAACTGGCCAGGCGCGCGTAATAGTCGGCCAGTTCCCGCATGCTGGCGTCGCGCAGTTCGGTCCCTTGGGTGTATTTCCAGAACACCTGGTCCGGGTCGTCCGGATACTCGACTGGCTGCGGCGTCTGGAACATCCAGGCCGGAATGGTGCTGAAGTTCAGGATCGCAGGATGCCCGTCCGTGGCACTCAGGAAGTCCTCGGTCATGGGGTCGATCTGCGAGAAATCCCAGTAAGTCTGCTTGGCGTCCGGAGCGCGCAGTTCGGCCACCGACAGTCTGGGATAAGGCAGCCAGGGCACGTAGCGCACATAGTCTGCGCCCAGGCTTTTCAACTCTGCGTAGACACGATCGTGGATCTGCGATCCGCGTCGCAATAGCGGATTGACCACCACCTGCAGCGTGGGCACGGTCTTCGATTCGCGTATGACCCTGTCCCAGTCGATCTTCAATCTAGCGGGCTGGTCGTCGGCGGACCAGGCGGCGGCAGCAACAAGCCCGCCAAGCAGGCACATCACGAAAACGCTTTTCATGATGTACCCAGTATTTCACTTCCGGAGATGGGCTGGGCCGCGAGGCCTGCCGCACACCTATCCGCCCGTCGTGTGTAGAACGAAGGTGGCCGTAATCGGCTGGTTCATGGTGGCCGGGTCCAGCGAGCCGACGATCCACACGCTACCCGGCGCGGTTACCACCCCACTGAAAAGAATGTCGTCCAGGAAGTTGCCGGGCTCGGGGCTAGGGCTCGGAGTCAGGCTCCAACTCGTGCCGTCCCAGTGCAGCAGCAGCGTCATCTGGTTTCCAGAGCCGCTGGCGGCGAAGTATGAGCCAAACGCCCATATATCGTTTGGCGAGACAGCCGTCACACCGTACAACTTGTTCGATTGATACTGGCTGTTTGGTCCCACGTTGGGGCTGGGCACCACACTCCAGCTCGTACCGTCGTAGTGTTCTGTGAGTGTCTCGCTGGGCACCTCGTATTGGCCCTGCGGCGGCGTCTGGCTGGCGGTAGAGTAGCCCACCGCCCACACGTCGTCCGGCGCCAGCGCCACCACGCCATTCAGAACGTTCGGGCCGCTGCCGACGTCCGGTGTGCGGACCAGCGTCCAGCTCGTGCCGTCATAATGCTCGGAGAAGGTCACGAAGTTCAAGCCGGAGTAGCCCACCGCCCAGATGTCGTCGGCGGCATCGGCGGAGACACCCCGGAAAAACCCATAGAACTGGCCCGTATGGGCGGTCCAGGCAGTGCCATCCCAATGCTCAAAGAGTGCCGCGAGATTCTCATTGTCTACAAGCTCGCTGCCCACCGCCCAGACGTCCTTAGGGAAGACAGCCGACATGCCGTAGATCTCGGGTTGCTCGCCGGAGCTGAACGCCGGCCCTGGAAACTCACGCCACTCCGTACCGTCCCAGTGTTCGATCAGCTGGCCGGGGCTGGCCGTTCCGATACCCACGATTCCGGCGGCCCATGCATCGGTGGGCGAAACGTCCACTACTCCGTCAAGATAACTGGTGTTATCGCCGTTGATCCGCGGCGCCGGGAACGCTGTCCAGCTTGTGCCGTCGTAATGAATGGTGGTCTGCCCAACGGCCCAGATGTCCGAAGGGGACGAAGCCGCCACGGCCTGAAGAGCGTTGTTATATGGCCCGTGATGGCCGTTGGGAGTCGGCACTACGGTGAAGGTTGATTGCGCCTGAGTCAGCGTCGGGATCGATACTAAAGCCATCAATGCTACGCGCACAGCGCCCGGGTATCTTACTTTCATAGTCCTCTAGTATAAGTCCCGTTGACGGCCCCGCCTATGTTTGGCTTGCGAAAAATGTGTAAACAAATCGTACTCTGGTTCAACGAAACACGCCCGTGTGCCCCAATGAGTACCGGCCTGGCTGGGGGTAAACGCATAGCCCGTGTGGACCCTTGCCGACGCGGATGCGCGCCAGTAGGTGTCCGTCGCCTGTGTCGATGGCGTACACTTCCTTGCTGTAACGGCCCGAGAGCCACAGCACCTTGCCATCCGCGGAGACCCCTCCCATATCGGGCGTGCCGTGGGGGATTTCCCACTTGCGCACGACTTTGCGCGACGCGAAGTCGATCAGTGAGATGCTGCCTTCTTCGCGGTTCGAGACATACAGTACCTTCGAGTCGCGGCTGGCATAGAGACCGTGCGCGCCTTTGCCCGTCGGGAGGAATCCTAATACACGCATGCCGGCGCCATCGACGAGGTGCACGCCATTGGCCTGCATATCGGCGACATAGAACACCTCGCCATCCGGCGACAGTTTCACATCCTGGGGCATACCGCGGCCGGGCAGATCGAGAGTTCCCACCACACTCCGGGATTGCACATCCACCTTTACTACCTCGCCGCTGAATTCGCAGCTCGCGATCAGATAGCGCCCATTGGCGGAAAAGTCCATGTGATCCACTCCCCGGCAAGGCACATGCACGGACTGCACCAGGCGCATGGTCTGGGCTTCCCGGAAATCGAGTTGATGGATGCGCTCCGCTACCACTATGGCGTACTTGCCGTCCGGCGTGTAATACATGTTATAAGGATCTTTCACTTTTAGGGTCTGGCCCTTCTTGCCGGTCGCGGGATCGATTAAGGTGATGCTATCGCCTAAGTCGCTCAGCACCCAGAGTGTCTTCAGATCGTAGGATGGTGTAACATGCTGCGGCTGGCGGCCAACCCGAAAGTGATTGATGATACGGTAAGTCCTGGGATCGATTACATCCACGCTATTGCTGCCGCTGTTCGGGACATACACCAGCGATGGGAACTTATGCACAATAGGACTAAGGTCGCCGGCTGCGTCGGCCGAGTATATGTCGCGTCTGTCCAGGACGGGCGGCATGCCCGGCAGCGGGTCCGCGGCGGGATCGGCGGCCGACAACACGAAGAGAGTGGCGATGGCACTGCAAAAGAGAGTCGAGGATTTCATGGAGATGTCGGATGCGTTACGAAACCGGGCACAGCGCTTTCGAGATTGTCTCGGCCGCCTGCTTTCCCATGCGGACGCAATCCGGTATGCCGATGCCCGTATAGGCGTTCCCCGCCAGTTGGAATCCCGGAATGGCGGCCGCGCGCGCTTCGATTTCGGTCAGGCGCGCCGCGTGGCCCACGGTATACTGCGCCATGGAGCGAGGCCAGCGAAAGATACGCCAGAATGCCGGCGCGGCGCGAAATCCCACGATGTCGTGCAATTCGTTCACCACCGCCGCGACGATCGCATCGTCGCTCTCCGCGAGAATCCCGCCATCGTCCATGCCGCCCAAAAAGCAGCGCAGCAGCGTCGTCCCGCTGGGCACGCGGTGTGAGAACTTGGTGCCCACCCAGGTACACGCCACCAGCCGGCGGCGTTCGCGCTTGGGAACCAGAAAGCCGAACCCGTCGAGATGCTTGGGGAACGCGCTGTCGGGGAAACCCAAGGCAACCGTCATTGATGAGCTGTACGGGACGCCGCCAAGCAAGTCCGTCAGCCGCCCGTCTATTTTGCATGCCAGCGCGGCCGCGTTGTGCGCTTCGCACGCCAGTACCAGTTGCGCGCATTCGAGCCAGCCACCCTCCAGCCGGATGCGGAAGCCGCCGGCAGTCCGCTCCACCGCGCTGGCCCGCTCTTGCAGGATCGTGGCGTTGCCATGGAGGCGCGCGGCCAACGCCGACACCAATTGACCCAATCCGCTCTTGAGCGTGCGGAACAGCGGCATGCGTTTGGCCTGCGCCTTGTTCGCTTTCAGTTCCGCCAGCACGCCTCTGGTCAGGCTTCCGTACTTGGCTTCCAATTCGACAAACCGCGGCAGCACGCTCGCAACGCTCAGCGCGCTGGGGCTGCCGCCGTAGATGCCCGAGAGCAGCGGCTCGGCCAGGTAGTCCACGGCTTCCGCGCCGTAATGCGACGCCACGAAGTCGGCTACGGATTGGTCCTCCGGATGCCGGCCCTGCGGGCGGAAGAGTTCCATCCCCATCCGGAGCTTGGTGGGCCAGCTCAGCAGCCGCGTAGTCAGCAGCGGGACCAGTTTGGTGGGCACCATAAGCTGGAGACCGTCCGGCAGCGGCACCAGACGCCCGCCCTTCCAAACGTAGGTAACCCGCAGGTGGTCGTTCGACCCGATCACCTCGTCCGCCAGTCCCAGTTCGCGGATCAGTTCCATGGCCGCCGGCTTCATGGAAAGGAAGCTGTCGGGGCCGCCCTCGATCACGCATCCTTCTACGTGTTCGGTCTGGATCACGCCGCCGAGCCGCGGGCGCGCTTCGATGAGCGTGCAGGGAACGCCCGCCTTGCCCAGATAGTATGCAGTCGATAGGCCGGAGATACCACCTCCGATGATCGCGACGGGTGCATCCATGAAATCTGATTATCGCAAGTGTGACGGGGTGGATGTGGGGGCCATTTTCCCCGGCCGCCAAGCCACCGATGACGCATCTCAAACTTCCGCTAACCAATTGAAAATGCTATCCAGGGACGGTTAGCTATCCGGAACTTTCGCCGGGTCATGCTACCGTGGTCTCGATAGTCGTCCGGCCGCGCCCCGGGGCGACGCCGCCCACGCTTGGCGGGGATTTTCCGAACGAACCCAATTTGGCCGTAAGTCCTTTAATTACAGCACAGCCCTCAGAGGCACGGGAACAGATCCCCCGCCGGACCCTCCCCTCCAAACGGAGGCCATCTTACACGCATGTTACACAATGTTACGTCCGCACTCGATTTTCCGCCGCCCGCAAATTATCATTTACAGACCCTTTAATCCGTAATATAATTTGGATAGACCCACTTGGAGGTGGGGGATACCGTGAAGTTGTCCGCCCAGTTCCGCCACAAGGTCGTCAGCGCCCAGCGCGCCGTTGAAGTCGTCCGGTCGGGTGACCGCATTTGGGTGCACGAGGGCAACGCCACTCCCGAACCCCTCATCCAGGCATTGCTCGGCCGCGCCCAGGAACTGCGCGATGTCGAGATCGTGCACATGCTGACCCTGGGCAGCGCCGACTACACCCTGCCGGAGTACGCAGGGCACTTCCGTCACAACGGTCTCTTTCTGGGGCAAAATGTGCGCCCGGCAGTAGCCGCCGGACGCGCCGATTATACGCCCATCCATCTCAGCGAAATCGAGCGGCTGTTCCGGTCCGGAGAGATGCCGCTGGACGTGGCCTTTATCCAAACCTCGCCGCCCGACGAGCACGGCTATCTCAGCCTGGGCACCAGTATCGATTGCACCCTGAGCGCGGCGCAGTGCGCGCACCATGTGATCGCGGAAGTCAACGATCAAATGCCGCGCACCCTGGGCGATACGTTCCTGCATGTGAGCAAAGTCGCGGCCATCGTGGAAACCTCGCGCCCGCTGCTGGAACTGCCCTTCGTGCCGTCGAGCGACGTGCAACACCGCATCGCCCGGCATCTGGCCCCGCTGATTCCCGACGGCGCTACCCTGCAGCTCGGCATCGGCGGCATTCCCAATGCCGTGCTGGAATCCCTTTACGACCGCAAGGATCTGGGCATTCACAGCGAGATGTGCCCGGATGGCATAGTACCGCTGATCGAAGCGGGCGTAATCACCGGCGCCCGCAAAACGCTGCACCCGGGCAAGATGGTCGCCGGCTTCGTGCTGGGAACGAAACGGATCTTCGATTTCATCCACAACAACCCGGCCTTCGAATTCCATCCCACGCAGTACGTCAACGATCCTTTCGTCATTGCCCGGAATGACCGGATGGTGGCCATCAATTCGGCCATTCAGGTGGATCTCACCGGCCAGGTCTGCGCCGATTCCATTGGCACGACGCCGTACAGCGGTTTCGGCGGGCAACTGGATTTCATGCGCGGCGCTGCGCGGTCCAAGGGCGGCCTGCCCATCATCGCGCTGCCTTCCACCGCTTGCAGCGGGCGAGTTTCGCGCATCGTGCCGGTGCTCGATCCCGGCGCGGGGGTGGTCACGGGCCGCGCCGAAGTGCACTATGTGGTTACCGAGCATGGGGTGGCTTATTTGTGGGGCAAGACCCTGCGCCAGCGGGCCGAAGCGCTGATCGGGATCGCGGATCCCCAGTTTCATGACGAGTTGCTTGATTTTGTGGGGCAGGCTCCCAGCCTGCGCGGGGCTCGCAGCCCCGCTCTTCAGCGAGCGGAGCTCGCCTTGGAGGTCGCATGACAAACAAACCCGACCGCGGCAAGGTCGAGCTGAATTCCGAAGAGTGCAAAGGATGCGGGTTGTGCGTGGAGGCCTGCCCGCCCAAGGTTCTGCTGTTGGCGGAGCCTTTGAACCGGTACGGCTATCACCCCGCGGCGTACGCGGGCGTGGGCTGCACCGGATGCGGCATCTGCTTCTTTGTATGTCCGGAGCCCGGCGCCATCACGGTGCTGCGCGCCGCAGCGTAAGGAGGATGGGCCATGTTCAAGGTGCTCAAGCCAAGTTCGAAACAAATCACCAAGGGTAACGAGGCCATCGTGAAGGGCGCCATCCTGGCGGGCTGCCGCGCCTTCTACGGCTACCCCATCACGCCGGCCAGCGAGATTACCGAAGCCGCCGCGCTCTACATGCCCCAGGCCGGCGGCGTGTTCCTGCAAGCCGAAAGCGAAGTGGCCGCTGTCAACATGCTGTATGGGGCGGCCGCTACGGGCGTGCGCGCCATGTCGGCGTCCAGCGGTCCGGGCATCAGCCTCATGCAGGAGGGCATCAGCTACATCGCCGGTGCGGAGCTGCCCTGCGTGGTCGCGGACATCATGCGCGGCGGACCGGGACTGGGCAACATCGCGCCGGAACAGGGCGATTACCACCAGGTGGTGAAGGGCGGCGGGCACGGCTGTTATCGCACCCTGGTGTTGGCGCCCAATTCCGTGCAGGAGATGGCGGACCTGACCATCCAGGCCTTCGACTTGGCCGACCGGTACCGCAATCCGGTATTCGTGCTGGCGGATGGCTACATCGGGCAAATGATGGAGCCGGTGGAATTTCCGGAGGCTATCGCACCGCCGGCGCGGCCGAACTGGGCCGTAGCCGGGACCGCGGCCAGCCGCCGCAACCTGGTCAGTTCCATCTACCTTGAGCCGGATAAGCTGGAGGCGCACATCCTCAAACTGGAAGCCAAATACAAGCGCGCCGAGCGCGAAGCCGTGCAGTTCGAGGACTGGCGCACCGGCGATGCGGAAGTCGTCCTGGTAGGTTACGGGATTGTCTCGCGTGTGCTGAAACAGGTAGTGGAACAGGGGCGCGCGCGCGGACTGGCCCTGGGCCTGCTGCGGCCCATCACGCTCTATCCCTTCCCCGGGGAGCGCCTGCGCCAGTTGAGCCGCACCGCGCGCCGGTTCCTGGTGGTGGAGCTGAGCACAGGCCAGTTGGTCGAAGATGTGCGCCTCGCGCTCGAAGGCCGCCGTCCGGTGGAATTCTACGGCCGCGTAGGCGGCAATGTACCCAGCGCCGAGGAGGTGTTGGAAGCGGTCGAGTCGCATCTGGAGGTGCCGGCTTATGTCTAGCTACGCGGTGACTCACGAGAAGGCCAAGTCCTTCTACGATATCTACGAACGCAAAGCGGAGCTCCAGCACCAGACACACTACTGCCCCGGCTGCGGGCACGGCGTGGTACACAAGCTGATCGCGCGCGCCATCGATGAGCTGGGCATACAGGACCGCACCATCCTCATCAGTCCCGTGGGCTGCTCGGTCTTCGCCTACTACTATTTCGATGTCGGCAACATTCAGGTGGCGCATGGGCGCGCGCCGGCGGTGGCCACGGCGGTCAAGCGCAGTTGTCCGCAGAGCGTGGTCCTCAGCTACCAGGGCGATGGCGACCTGGCTGCTATCGGCTGCGCGGAAATCGTACATGCCGCCAATCGCGGCGAGCCGATCACCGTGATTTTCATCAACAATGCCATATACGGCATGACTGGCGGGCAGATGGCGCCCACCACGCCGCTCGGGAACAAAACCACCACTTCGCCCTTCGGCCGCAACCAGTGGAACGAAGGCTATCCAATGCACGTCAGCGAGCTGCTGGCATCGCTCGAAGCGCCGGTGTATATCGAGCGCGTCTCGCTGGGCAACAACAAGCAGGTTATGAATACAGGGCGCGCCGTGCGCCGGGCCATTGAGAACCAGGTGCGCGGGTTGGGTTTCTCCCTGGTGGAAGTGCTGTCGCCGTGCCCCACGATCTGGAAGCTGGATCCCCTCGACGCGCAGCGCCGCGTGCTGGAAGAGATGCCCAAGACTTTTCCGCTGGGTGTGTTCCGCGACCGCACCAAAGATGCCCCTACCCGGCCGTTGCCGCCCGAACCGCCGCCACTATCCAACATCCCCGCAATCCTGGGAATAACCGAAGAGCCAGCACCCGGCGCCCGACAACCCGCACCGTCGGCGGAAGTCCGTCCCGCGACCGATGCGCGCCTCAAGATCGCAGGCTTCGGCGGCCAAGGCGTCCTGCTGCTCGGCGAAGTGCTGGCCGAAGCCGGATTGGCCGCCGGCCTGGAGGTCTCCTGGCTGCCTTCTTACGGGCCGGAGATGCGCTCCGGCACTTCCAACTGTCACGTGCGGCTCTCTACCCGCCCCATCGATTCGCCGCTGGTGTCGGTCCCCAACGTGCTGCTGGCGCTCAACGAGCCTTCCCTGCGCAAGTTCATCGGAACTGTCCAGCCGGGCGGCTGGGTAATCTACAACGGGACCGCGTTGCCGGACGACTGCGTGCGCGCCGATGTCCGCACTATCGTTCTGCCGTTCACCCATCTGGGCGACGAGCTGGGCGCAGCCAAAGCCGCCAACATCGTCATGCTGGGGGCCCTGCTCGAAGCCACCGGCATGCTCACCGAAGAGCAGGCTACCGCGGCGCTGCGCAAGCTGGTGAAAAGCGAGCGCTGGATGCAAATCGACCTGGCC
>DATKFU010000022.1:0-2054 GCA_035511215.1 Bryobacteraceae bacterium
GGGGAGGATCAGAGATGAGACGAGTATGGCGAGTTTGTTGCATGCTGGCCGGCGTGGCTGCTGGATTGAGTTTGATTGCCAAGGCGCAGCAGCCTGCGCAACACCATTGGAGCCTGGTGGTGCATGGGGGCGCGGGAGTGATTGAAAAGGCCGCGCTGGGACCCGAGGGCGACGCGGCTTATCGGGCTTCGTTGAAGACGGCGACGGAAGCGGGTGCCAAGGTGCTGGACCGAGGAGGGTCGGCGCTGGATGCGGTGGAAGCGGTGCTGAATATTCTCGAAGACGATCCGCTGTTCAACGCGGGACACGGGGCGGTGTTTACTTCAGAGGGCAAGAACGAACTGGATTCGTCGATCATGGATGGGTCGAATCTGAAGGCGGGCGCGGTGGCTGGTGTCACGCACACGCGGCATCCCATCAGCCTGGCGCGCGCGGTGATGGAGAAGTCGCCGTACGTGATGATGATTGGGCCGGGCGCGGATGCGTTTGGCGCGAGGGTGGGGCTGGAGCAGGTGGACCCGAGTTTCTTTTTCACGGAAGCGCGCTGGCAGAGCCTGGTGAAGCAACTGCAAAAGGATGGCAAACCGGTGCCGCCGCGGCCGGCAGGAGCGCCGCCTCCGAGTGCGGGTGTGCCAGTAGCCTTCTACGATGAGGGCGCCGATTCGCATAGCCACGGGACTACGGGTGTGGTGGCGCTGGACCGCACGGGCAACATTGCCGCTGGGACATCCACAGGCGGATTGCAAGGGAAGATGCCGGGGCGCGTGGGCGACTCGCCGATTATTGGCGCGGGGACGTATGCGTCGAATCAGTCATGCGCGGTTTCGGCGACCGGCTCAGGCGAGTACTTCATCCGCCTTGGCGTGGCGCGCGAGATCTGCAATCTGGTTTACTTCAAAGGCATGCCTTTGCAACAAGCCGCAGACCAGGTCATACATCACGAGTTGGAAGATCTGCATGGGGACGGCGGCGTGATCGCGCTTACGCCCGATGGGCAGACCGCGTTCAGCTTCAACACGCCGGGGATGTTTCGCGCGCGGCTGAGTGAGGGCGGGAAGCTGGAAGTGCACATTTATAAAGATGAGCAGTAAAGGAGGGAATCTCGCACGTCGTGAAGTGCGATCACGCATACGCAAAAAGGCCATCCGAATCGCGGATGGCCTTTCGCTTCTACGAAGAGAACGGAGTTACGGCTGGAGTGGCACGCCTTGTGTGCCGTCGTTGCGCGCCTGAGCTTTCTGGGTCAGCACCTTATGCGCGTTGTCTTCCAAAGCCTGCGCTTCGGGCAGATAGGTCAGCGCTTTTTGGATCATGGGGTCCCAGTCGGCGCGGACGCGGAGGCCGTCCGACTCGCCAAATTGAATGGTGTCGATACTGCTCTTGATGCTTTCCTTCAGCCAGTCGCTTACTCCGTCCAAATCAGCCTGGGTGAAGGGGATGTTCTGGCCGGTCAAATACTGCTTGAACTCGGTGAGCACGGCGTCATCCGCCTGGAAGTTCTTGTCCACGGTGCGATTGGCCAGGTACACCGGCGCGAAGTGGAAGAAAACCTCCTTGCCAAGCAGCGTCTCCTGGAAATGGTTGGCCTTGGGCGGCTCAATCTTTTCGTCCGGCGTAATGCCGCCGCCGCCGTAGACGGTACGGCCGGAGTCAGTGAACTTGACTTCCTGGTTGGAGTTGTTCGCAGGCAGCGCGCCGGCGTGGTTGTAGTAGTAGTCATAGAGCGAGACGCCCGAATAGTTGCGCTGGATCAGTCGCCCCGATGGCGTGTAGTAGTGGTAGGTGGTCAGCGCCAGGCCGGTATTCTCGCTCAGGTTGTATACGGTCTGCACCAGCCCCTTGCCGAACGTGGTCTGGCCGACGATCAGGGCGCGATCATGATCCTGCAGGGCGCCGCTGACGATTTCCGCCGCCGAAGCCGTGCCCCGGCTTACCAAGACAACAATCGGGAATGCCTTGCCGTCGTTGCCGCGCTGGGCGGTGTAGTTCTGGTCGGGATAGGCGCGCCCGCGCTGCGAAACAATGGTCTGTCCCTTGGTCAGCAGGTGGTCGCA
>DATKFU010000023.1:0-19221 GCA_035511215.1 Bryobacteraceae bacterium
GGGAAGGAAGGAGGAAGGGAGACGTGCTGGCGCGATCAAGATGGACCGGGAGGATCAGCTCACGAGCCTTTTTTCGTCGGCGTCCAAGGCTTCATGCAGGAGCATCTTGAGGTACGTCTGATAGCGGAGGCCCCGCTTAGCGGCCAGCGTGCGCGCGCGTGTCAGTTCCTCCAGGGCGGTGCGAATGGTAACTGTTTCGGAGGCACCGGGCAAACTGGTTTGGCTCAGGCGGCGCAGCCTTCCCTGTTGTCTGGCGGTTTGGAATCGTTCGGTGAGAACCTCGGGTGTGCATCCCACCAGGAAGCTTCCTCTTCTTCGGTGGCGAATTTGGGAATTCGTTGGTGAGTCATAGAAATTAGCCTCCCTCATAGCTTTCCCGCTGTTGCGGAGTCATAGGGTAGGCTGTGACGAAGCGCACGCGGGCGCCGCGGGCGGTAAAAACGAAGGCCAGGCGGCGGCCGGCGCCGGTTTCGCCCAAGGCCAGTTAGCGGAGTTCTCCATCGACGAATTGCTCTTCGACAATGAGGGGATCATTGCGATAGCATTGCTCGGCTTCTTGAGGCGAGACGGCATGGCGAGCAAGGTGGCGGCGGTTTGGCATCATCCCAATCAAAAAGCGCTACCGGCGGCTGCCCCAGAGCCGTGTACCTGAATTGTGTTTACCACTCTCATTGGTCAGTCAAGTCAGGGCGGGTGTGCGACACGAAAGTGGAGGAGCGCGAAAATCTCAAAGAAAGCCGCAAGGTCTTTGCGTACCCCTACTTCACGCCGTCCGGCCAGAAGTGCCCGGCCGAGGGAATCCGCTTCCGAGCTGCCGTCCTGCTTGGCTTATCCGCGTTGATCCGGGGGCTCAAGTGGCGTCGCCTTAAGTCTCCACTTCTATGTCGCACACCCAGTCAGCGACGCGACCAGCGCTTGACACACGGCGGCTCTGCCCCTGCCCCTGGGGCGCGGAGGTAAGTCATAGCTGCGACGTGCAAGCTCTGGGCTCGCGCAGCCTGTCGCCGAACGCGAAAACGATATGGCCGGCCCTTCATTAAGAGAGTTTAATATTTCTCAGCCTGTCACTCGGGCGCCTGTATCACTCAGTGAGTCATGGCGTAAACTACGTAGTTCACTCCAATGCGGATGGCCAGCGCGGAGAACTTCTCGGGGTATTGCGGTTCGTCGGCCCACTCCCAGGCGTCGCCCAGGTCGGAGTTATACGAGATCGCCACCATCACCCGCCCCTGGTCGTCGTAGATGCCGCGCCAGTGCGCGCCGATGCCGTTGTTCTTGTAGCCCAGGCGCAGATGCGCCGCGCCGGGCACCTGGTAGCGTTCGTCCAGATCGTAGACCGTGTGAAAGATGGCGTCCTTATCCTCAATGTCGACGATCGGGCGATCCGGGAAGACGCGCTTGATGCGCCGCTCGAACATCTCCCATTCGAAGGTGCCGTGGAAGTCGTCGGCCATGAAAAAACCGCCGCGCAGCAGGTATTCTCGCAGTTCCTTCGCCTGCGCGTCGTTCAGTCCCCACTCGCCCACCTGCACCGCATACAGCCAGGGCCAGTCGTACGCATCGCCTTCATCGAGATTGACGGGCTGCTCGACGGAGCGCACTTGGATGCGTGTCAATCGGCGCAGCGCCTGCGAGAAGTGCCGGTCGGCGCGGGGGTAATCCTGGGTCCACAGCGAGAGGCCCTCGCGCCAGTCGCCGTCGTAGCGGCCGGCATAGCCGTCGTTGGGGCCCGGCGGATACATCAGGCGGGCGAACGCCCATTCGCCGGGCTGTTTCCAATCCCCTGGCATTTCGAAGTCCTCGTATTCGACGCCGGGGAATTGACGGAAGGGGCGCTGGAAAGCGCAGAGCGCGGCCAGGGAGACGACACCCAATCCCGCTCCGCACAGCGCCTTCCGGAAACCCATAGGTACGCCTTCTCTGAGGATAGCACTGGCTCCCAGGTCGTCTTTGTCAATGCCGGCGGGCGCCGCTCCTATTCCGGGTACCGTTCCCCAGCCCGCACAATCCGGATCTGGTGGTCCGTGAACCGGCGGTGTGCGCCCAGCAATTCGATCTTCGGCATGTGGCAGTTGGTGCAATCCTGCTTGGCCACCGGGCAGGTCTTCTGGCTCACTCCGTGACACGCCTGGCACTTCGCATCGTAATACCCCGCGCCCACTACAAACTCCTCGTGCGGATTGTGACACGCCGTACAACGGATGTGTTTATCGTCGGCGTCGTAACATTTGCTGTTGGTCAGCCGGTAGGGCTGGAAGCGCACATTCGCGATGTTGTGCGGCCCGTGCGCCGCGATGTCCCCCCAGGTGCGATGGCACCGTCCGCAGAACTCGCTGGTTTCCTCCGCCGTCATATCCGCGAGATGCGGCATTGCCGCGTTTTTGACGTCGCCCGCCGTCACCGCTTCCATATGGCGCTGCGCCTGCGCATGACAGTTCTCGCACCGTACTCCGGCTTTCAGATCTTCGGGATGAAAAGCGTTGCTGCGGATCGCATCCGTCGAGTGACACGCAAAACATGCCGTCACATCCTCGCGTGTCATCTCCCGCCCGGCCGCCTGGGTCAGATCCTTGGGCACACTCCCGACCGCGCCGAACGTCACGTCGAGACCGTCGATCGCCTTATAAAAGCTGACGCGGCTCTCGTAAAAAATGCCCCTGCGCTCGAATACGTATGTCTGGCCGGCGGCGCCCAGCCCGACGGCCCAGCCGATCGGAACAGTGATGGTATCGGTTCCGTCCGTCACGCTGTAGATGCTCGCGTCGCCCTGGCGCGTGATGGTGTAGGTGTAGCGCCCGAATTGAAAGGTCAGCCGCGGGTGTTGCCGCAGAATGGTGCAGTCCGGCACCAGTTCGAGCGCATGCCCCATCGACGTGGCGGGTTGGCTCAGCGCCTCCGTTTTGTGGCAGCTGGCGCAAGTCACGGCGGAAGCCGCCGCGGGATGCAGAAATAATAGTACTGCCGCGCCGATCGTCACGGCTTTTCCCATCCTCGCCGGCCGCATCCAACCATTTATGTCATTGTACGCGCAGCGCGATCATACGGCTGGCGGCGGACCCGCCTTGCCGCGCCGTCACCCTGATTTCGTATTGGCCCGGAGGCGGATGAATGCTGCTCATAAAGGGGATGGCGCCGGTCTGGTCGGCAGCCGGCAGCTCGGGCGAGACGCTGGAAACCGGCTTCCCATTCTGCAGTACTTCGATCGATAGCCGCGGCGCAGCAGTCGTTTGGACCGGATAAACCACCATGTAAAGCGGGATATCGGTACCCGCCGCGTACACTCCGTCGAGCGACGGTGTAACTTTGCCGCCGGCAAAGTGCAGCGGGTCGGCGGCATTCCGCCCGCCGTCGGCCGGGACGTCGAAAGGATCGACCCGCCGCACCGGCACCACTTCGCTCAACCCAATGCCCGGCTGGTCGGACACTACCAGGACCGACCGCTTCGCGCTGGCGGCGCCATTTTCCCGGTCCACCACGGCCGTCTCCAGTGTGTACCGGCCGGCCGTCAGCAGCATCGGTTCGGCGAAAGTCAGGTCGCCGCGGCTGAACGCTTCGAACTTGTCCGCCGGAATATCGTTGGCCAAATCCCGGCTCACTTTCGCGGCTACCTGGCCCTCCCCGTCCTTCACCAGCGCCAGCAGGGAGATATGCGAGCGCAGCTTTGCGGTTTGCTTGTCCTCGCGATAAGACAGGTTCTGCATCGGCACCTGGAAGACCATGGAATATTGCACTGCGGCGCTTGCGGCGCGGAACGGCACAGCCTCCGCGCGGTATGCCACGGCCGCCGGCTGCGGCTTGGCGTTCATCGCCTCCAGCGCGGCCATTTCAAAGGGCTGCAATACCTCGCCGGCCAACAGCGGCAAGGCAAAATATCCGCTGCGCGTGTGAACCTGGGCGCCCGCCCGCTTCACCAGCACTTCGATCTTGCGGAAGTGCCCGTCGTAATTCTGTGACGTAGGCACGTAGCTCAGCTCATAGTGCGCGCGCACATCTTCCATTATTCGGTGCATGGGCTTGGCGGTGTCGTTGGTATTGGCGATCAGGAAGCCTCCGGTGGATTCCGCCAGCTCCTCCATGGCTGCCTGCGGGTTGGCGTGCAGGCTCATGTTCACCGTCTCGTCCTGTTTGAACATGTCTACCGCCGCGTCGCCGGATGCCGTCATGCTCTGGTTCTGGCTGATCCGCGCGCTGGTGCCCAGCAGGTCGATGCCGGCCTGCGCGGGTGCCTGCACCGACAGACCCGTGACGTCCACGCAATAGATGCTCACATTCGCGCGGTTGGCCGCGCCGATGATGGCCTGGAACAGGTTCTCCACCTGCCACGGCACCACCAGCCCTTCGGAGAGTAGCAGCACGGTCTTGCGGCCCGGCATCGCGGCCTGCGCCTGGACCAGCGACATCAGCCCGTCGAGCGAACGCCGGCCTGATCCGTAATTGACCATTTCCATCTGTTTCCAGACCAGCCGGGCCAGCATCATCTGTCCTTGCGAGCTCATGCCGGCGGATTCGGCGCCCTGCGTGGCCGCGCCCGCGCTCTGGAACGGATCGGCGCCTCCGGCGGCGGCGATGGTAACCCCGCCCTCGCTGCCGGAGATCTGCACGGCCAGATTATTCAGCACGTTTTCGGAATCTTTGCGGAACTCAGTGTAGTTCCCCGTGGTGGCGCGGGCGATCGCCTGGCGCAGCAGATCCTGGTTGTTGGTATACGGCTGCAGCGCATTCAACCGGAAGTCCAGGCTGAAAATGCCGCCGTAGGTATTGGAGCGGAATTCGTTGGCCAGGAACTCGGTGGCGGCCTGCTGCGCGAACAGGCGGCTGCGCGGTCCCATGCGCTCGAAGACGATGGTCACGATGTTGAGATTGTGCAGCGGGTTGAGCGCCGGGCCGTGTGGCGCGCCTGCGGCGTTGGCCGCGTTGGCCGCAGGCTGCGCGCCCGCCGGCTGCAACTCATCGGTATCGATATCGGTGAAGCGGAAGGTCTGCAGCTTCTGTGGAACGCCGTCCTCCAGCACCTGGACCTCTTCCGGCTTCAGATTGCGGATGAGGCGTTCTTTCTTGTCCCGCACCACGGCGTCCAGCAGAACCTCCTGGGTGGTACTGCGGATCACCGTAGGTTCGCCTCCTGGGCAGCCAGCGGCAGGCAAACGAGGCCGGCGCAGACGAGCGGTAAGGCGCGCATGGGATCCCTCTATATTCAGGGTACGACAAAAGCGCGCCGCACACGTGAGGCGCTCGTATATGCGGCCGGCAGGCGCGTTCCCATCCGTGCGGTCGCGTCGGGGCCAGACCGAACCCGCCAGCATGCCATAAAACCAGAGGAAACCCGCGTCCCGCAACGCGTCGGCTTGTGCCAGCCGGTTGAGCCATTACCCGTCGCGTATTCTATGAGCGTAGATGATAACTTAGTGTTGGATTTGCAACATAGGAATGCATCTATGCGTATCGGCTACCCGCGAGTCTCGACTGATGATCAGACGCTCGATCTGATCGTCTGGCGACTGGGCGCCTCGCTGACCGAACAGATCGGCACGCGATCCACGACCGGGCAACTCGTCTTTCATGTGTTTGGTGCACTCGCTGAATTCGAACGCTACCTCATCCGTGAGCGCACGCTCGCCGGCCTCAAAGCCTCCCGTGCTCGCGGCAGTAATGACGGTCGCCGAGCAGTTCGGCGTTGCCCGTTCTACGCTCTATCGAAATGCCTGCACCTAACCAGACCGCCAAGGGAGACACAATGAATAACTTCACAGGCGCCATTCTCACTGCTGCCGTCGCGCTCGCCCCCGCGGCTGCGTACGCGAATGGCCCCAGTGGCACCCAGCGTTACATCGAAGTAAGGGGCGCCAAGCTTTACACGCAAATCTACGGCAGGGGAGCGCCAATTGTATTTCTACACGGCGGGATGGCCTTCTTTGACAACAGCTTCGCGAAGCAACGGGATTATTTTGCGACCTATCGCACCGTCGTCGGCATCGATCAGCGGGGGTATGGGCATAGTCCTGATGGCCCCTGGCCTCTCTCCTACCAGATGATGGCGGATGACACGGCGGCCGTCGTCGAGCAGCTCGGCCTCGGCCCCGTTGATGTCGTGGGACACAGTGACGGTGCCAATCTTGCCTTGATCCTCGCGCGAGATCACCCGCAGATGGTTCGCTGTTTGGTTATTTCGGGCGCGAACATCCGAGTGGCTCTCTCTCCAGAGGAAAAGCAGCGCGCTCAATGGTCGCCTCAACAATTGGCCGGACATCTTCGCGAGGTAGCCAATAGCCTGCCGCCCTGGTTTTTGCCGGACTACTCGAGAGTCAGTCCCGACGGTCCCGAACACTGGATGACATTATTGGCGAAGAGCTACGACATGTGGCTTCAGCCCGTGGTGATCGAACCCGCCGACCTCAAGAAGATATCAATACCGGTACTCGTCATGGCTGCGACAACGACTTCACCTCCGTCGAAGAAAATGCCGAAATATTCCGAGGTCTGCCGAATGGGCAACTCATCATTGTGCCAGCGAGCAACCACGGAACGTTCAACAAGCGGCCGGGGCTGGTCAATCTCGCAATACGCGAGTTTCTGGACCAACCCGATAATGGTGCCCCATTACACTAGCCCGGTGGCGAATCGCTCGACGTTGCGAGGACGACGTCCACGTCTATCTGAAGTTTATCGGCGACTGAACATCGCGGGCCAGAAAATCGCTACTAGTCGGAAGCCATCCCTGGTTTGGCGCGATCCGACACGAACCGGAAGAATTTCCAAGGACGCCCATTGACGATGTGCTGCTCCTCTCTGTACGAGCCACGAGAGTAGGTGGAGACCCTACACCGCCAAAAAGTTATGGCTGGCGCGTTGGCTTCTAATACTCTGACCAGCCAATCTCCCGGATGTGCATTCCAGAGAAAAGTAGCCATGCTGCGGCCGACGCCGCGGCGTCGAAACTTGCGCATGATAAAGAACTCGTGAACGTCGTGTGCGCCAATATCGCCCACCCACTCGCTGCCCGATCCGATGAGCGCGAAGCCTGCGATGGAGTCGCCCACCTTAGCCAGGTACGCGTCGTAGCCTTTGGCCCAGACCGAGGCTGTGTCGTAGGAATAGCGTCCGTCGGCTCCGGTATCCAACTCGAACCACTCCGACATGTCGTAGCAATAGTGCTCGGATAAGTTCCGGAGTAAGACATCCGATTCGGGTCCGATTTTGGAGATTGCGAGATTAGAGGGCAGCATGGAGTGGTCACCGGCTCCATTTGAGTTTAATTCGTTCGACCTCCGGCGGGAACCGCCGATTGTTCCCCGCTAACGGCGTAGCCCTTGATATACTCGTGCACCAGGAGATCCCTATGCGCATGAGCAGACCTGCATGGGCCGCCCTGTCGCTCGCCTTGGCTGCGGCGGCATTTCGTCCAGCGCTCCTTCTGGTGTTTCCTGTCGCGGCTGACTCCCAGCAGCGCGCAGGATCGCCGCCGACGGCCGCGTCCACGGCTAACGGAACCGCAACAGCGGCCGTAACAACAAAGGTGGTCGAAGCGGCTAACGCGTTCCTTGCGACTCTCAGCGCGCCCCAGCGGACCAAAGTCACGTTCGGCTTCAACAGCACCCAAAGGACCGGCTGGTCTAACCTTCCCAGCGGAATCTTTCAGCGAAATGGCTTGCGCTTCGGCGACATCACGCCGCGGCAACGCCAGGCAGCCCTTGCTCTGGTCGCCGCAGCCTTGAGCCGTGAGGGCTACCAGAAGGTCACGGACATCATGAACGGTGACGAGGTGCTGAAGAATGCCGGCGGCGGACGGACCGGTGGCCGCCCGGGAGGTCCGGGTCCCGGCGGTCCCGGCGGAGGCATTCGGTTCGGACTCGATGAATACTACGTGGCGCTCCTCGGAACCCCGTCCGCGATCGAGCCGTGGATGATTCAATTTGGCGGGCATCATCTTGCCATCAACGTGACGGTTGTCGGCCCCCACAGCGTGATGACCCCCAGCCTGCCCGCCGCTCAGCCCGCGAAGTACACCTTGAACGGCCAGACCATTCGGCCGCTCGGCCGCGAAAACGACAAGGGTTTTGCGCTCATCAATGCGCTCAATCGAGGGCAGCAAAAGCGCGCGATCCTCGACTACCGGGTAACCGATCTGGTAATGGGTCCCGGCGCCGACGGGAAAGTGATCCAACCGGAGGGCATCCCCGCCTCGGAATTGGACGCGGGTCAGCAGGCTCTGCTGCTCGACGTGGTGCATGAGTGGGTCGGCATCCTCAACGACGAGGCGGCCGCCGCCAAGATGGCGGAAATCAAGGCCAACCTGCCCAAAACGTATTTCGCCTGGAGCGGCGCCACGCAGAACGGCGGCTTGGCGTATTACCGCGTCCAGGGGCCCACGGTAGTCATTGAGTATGCGCCGCAGCAAGGCGACCTCGATCACATCCACACCATCTACCGCGACCCCACCAACGACTACGGCGCGAAACTTGTCAGGCCATGAACTTGCGAAGACTTTACCTGCCGCTTGTCGTCCTGTGCGCCTGGCTGGCAACCGTCCCTCCGGCCGGCGCGCACCGATTGGATGAATATCTCCAGGCCACGCGATTGTCTATAGACATCCAGCGTGTCGATCTGGAGATTGACCTCACGGCCGGCGCCGCTCTTGCGTCCAACGTGTTTGCCTGGATCGATACGAACCGCGACGCTGAGATTTCGAGCGCAGAGGGTGATGCCTACGCGCGCCAGGTGCTCCGTTCGGTTGTGCTGAAGGTGGACGGCTGGCCCGTACCCGTCACGTTGGCTGGGGCCAGCTTCCCGCAATTTCGCGACATGCGTCTCGGTGTGGGGACCATCCGGCTGCGGGCAACCGCGAAGGTTCCCTCCGCCGCCGCCGGGCGCCATCAGGTTTCTTTTTTGAACACGCACCGGCTTGAATCGAGCGTTTACCTGGTCAACGCGCTCGTTCCGGAGAATCCGCGCATTCAGCTCGGAGATCCGCGGCGGGATCGGGGGCAGCACGGTCTCACGTTGGATTACACGGTCATAGCCGATACACCCTCACCGTTGGATCGAACTTTCGCGCTGCTCGCCGGGTTGGCGATGCTCGGATGGTTGTTATGGAGATTTGGCTATACGCTGACGCAGGCCGTCGCCACTCGGTCACGGCCCTCGCCGGCGGGACGTAGATGACTTCCGGTTATCGCCGTGATTCGTTCCTAACCACTCCATTCTGCCGCGGTCGCGATCACGATTGGTTGGTAGAACCCACTCTCGCTCGGGAATCGCCAGCGGATATTTGTAAATCCGCGCGACTCCAGAATGCCCGTTATCTCATCGCGCAAGACGGCCCGATAGGCCGACGCCCCATGGAAGTTCGCCCAGCCGCTGGATGTTTCCTTTGTGATGTACATATGAAACATGTACCGGCGCTCGTCCTGCCAGTCCCAAACTTGAAACACGACCCGGCGCTTTCCTGCATCCGAATAGAAGGCCGGACCCTGCACAACAGGACGCTGCGGCAGGATCTCGTCATAGTCTCGGACGCTCGCGATGAAGGTCCCTCCGATGCACAATTTTGCCCGGATCTGCCCTAACGCTTGTGCCATGTCCACCTCGGAGAGCAAATGCGGCAGCGCGTTGTCCATACAGATCACGGAGTGGAAACCCCCGGCCGGCAACTCGTCGAGGTTTCGCATGTCGGCGACGTAAAACGGGATGTCAAGCCTTCGCATTGTGGCTTCTAAGCGAGCGCGCTGTACGGCCCCGCTGCTCACGTCCGATCCCGTGATACGGAAACCAAGCTTCGCGAGGCCAAGCGCTTGAGTACCGATGCCACAGGCGCAGTCGAGAACCGTCGTACCAGCCGCAGGATACTCGCGCTGAAGAATCGACGCGATTGCGGCTGCTTGCCGCGTCATCGACGCCTCCCAGTCTTCGAAGATGAGGTGATAATCGCGCGCCAAATCGTCGTAAAAGTGGTTCACGGTGGCGGCCATCCTATAGTCCAATATAGACAGCCTTTCGCTGAATTGTACCGGCCCGAGCGGCTGCGCAGCTACGCTTTCAAACGCTGCTGCTGGCGTGCTTTGCCGGCATGGCTCTGCTGCTATCGGCCATTGGACTGTACGCCGTATTGTCTTGTATGGTGGCGCAGCGCACTTCCGAGATCGGCGTGCGCATGGCGTTAGGCGCAACGCACAGACGTGCTGGACATGATCGTGCGCCGCGGCTTGACGCTGGCGCTGGCGGGCATCGGGATCGGACTCGCCGCCGCCATGCTGTTGACCCGCTTGATGACCGGCGTGCTCTACGGTGTCGAGCCTCTCGACCCGGTGAAGTTCACGGCCGTGGCGAGCATCCTGCTGGTGGTGTCGCTGGCGGCCAGCAGTGCGCCGGCCTGGCGTGCCGCGCGGCTGGAACCGATGCGGACGTTGCGCGATAGTTAGGCCGAACAGGGAGGGATCGCGTGACATTACGTCTCACTACGATGTCTGTGGCGGGTCTGATGATGGCCGCCGCAGCTCTGAAAGCCGGTTCTCAGGCGCTTGGCGGCGTTTCTTCACCGGCAAGTCAGTCCCCGGCGCTGATAAATACATGCCTGATCACTAACGACGTGACGCGGTTGATCGAGTTTTACCGTAGGGTGTTACGGATTCCACCGAAGACCGCCGGCGCCGACTATGCGGAGTTTCCTACAGGGGGCGGCGTGTTAGCGATTTTTTCGGCCGAAGCCCATGAGAAGTAATGAAAAGTACATCCCCGGTTCCGCGGAACCGGCCAACAATAGGAGCGCAATACTGGAGTTCAGAGTCGAGGACGTCGACAAAGAATACGCCATGCTCAAGAGCTTCGTGAAGGTTTGGGTTAAGCCGCCCACGACCCAGCCATGGGGCACGCGTTCTATCTACTTCCGCGATCCGGACGGCAACCTGGTTGACTTTTTCGCACCGGTCAAACCGCAGTGATCGGAAGATGGTTTCTTTCCTGAATTCGCGCCCTGCTACGGACTTCTACGGAAAATCCGGAAGCCGCAGGCGTCCAGCGCGAGCGACGGCAGGGCCGTAGGACGCGGCCTTTCCACAGCGGGCGTGACCTCGACAAAGCCGGCCGCCGCCGTGTCCACCAATCCCAGGAACGGCAGGTTCGAGAAGTTGATCGCCACCAGGAATTCAATCGCCGAAATATCAACCGCCGGCACGGCAACCCGTTGAGCAGGGGGACAGCGCGACGTGGCCATCGATCAATGGGTCGCGGCTGCGAAGGGCGGAGCAACCGCCCCGCTGGCGAACTTCGAGATCCAGAATCCCGTGACCGAGGCGTTCCTGCTGGGCTGTATCGCGCAGCGCTTTCCCGGCGAGCGGATTGAGTGGGACACCGCGAACGTGCGCATCACTAGCTCAGAGAAGCTGAACGGATTTGTCGACCCGCCGCCGGCACGCCCGGGGTTTGCGGCGTAGACAGGCGGGCCAGACCGGGCTGAGGCTCCGCCGCTGTCTCCGGATTTGTCCGTTAGTGAACAGCGCCGCTTGAATTCGGACAACCGAAGCGGATATCGTCTCACGATTTCAATAGGTTAGCGTGGCGGGTGAATTGCCTAAAGAGCCCTATGCGATTGACTATCCGCCAGCTTCGCAAGAGTCCCGGCTTTGCCGTCACGACCATCCTGACCCTGGCCCTGGGCATCGGCGCGACCACCGCCATCTTCAGCCTGTTGAATGCCGTGCTGCTGCGGCCTTTGCCGTTTCCCGAACCGGAGCGGCTGATGTGGGCGCGGCAGGCCGATATCGAACCAGGCGTGCCCGCCGGTGCCTCCAACGCGCTGAGTTACCCGGATTTCTTCGACTGGCGCGCGCGCAGCCATTCGGTCGCCGGCATGGCCTCCTACCGTGGAGACAGCGTTACGCTGACCGGCGGCGGAGAGCCGCAAATACTTGAAGCACCGGTCGTGTCGGCCGGCTTCTTCCACGTGCTCGGCGCACATCCATTGCTGGGCCGCGATTTCCTGCCCGCCGATGAGCGGCCCGGCGCCCGCGTGGCCATACTGACCTACGCGCTGTGGCAGTCGAGGTTCGGCGGCACGCGCGACATCCTGGGGCGTGCCATCACGCTGGATGGCCGGAGCCACCTGGTCGTCGGGGTCATGCCCGCAGGCGTCGTCTTTCCGATCCAAAACCCTGCGCCGGCATTGTGGACCTCACTGGCGGACGACGCCGAGGGAAGCCCACCACAGACCGCGCAGCGCGGGTGGGACTCACTTGATGTGGTGGCCCGGCTCAATTCTGGCGTCACCCAGGCGCAGGCGCGCGCCGAACTGAGCATGATCGCGCACAACATCGCCGCGCAATATCCGGACACGAACAAGGCGTTTACGGCAGCCATCGTGCAACCGATGCTGGAGCATGTGGCCGGCGACTTCCGTCCGGCGTTGCGGCTGCTGTTCGGCGCCGTGGTTCTGGTTCTGCTGATCGCGTGCGCCAATGTAGCCGGCCTGCTGCTGGCGCGCGCCACGCGGCGGCGCGGGGAAATCGCATTGCGCAGCGCGCTGGGCGCCGGACGCGGCAAAATCGTCCGCCAGGCCCTGATGGAATCCGTTTTCCTTTCCTTGTGCGGTGGAGTGCTGGGCGTGGCATTTTCCGCGTGGGCGCTGGATGGGTTGTTGCGCTTCGTTCCATCCGACCTGCCGCGGGCTAGCCAGATTTCAGTGGATGGAACCGTGCTCGCATTTGTGACCGCCGTCTCGCTGCTGACCGGTTTGTTGTTCGGCATAGCGCCCGCCTGGCGCATGTCGCGCCTGGATCCCGCGCTGGCGTTGCGCGATGGCGGCCGGAGCATGACGGCCGGCCGCAGCCAGCATCGCCTGCATAACGCGCTGGTAATGGCCGAGACCGCCATCGGGTTGGTACTGCTGGTGGGCTCCGGACTGCTGATGCGTAGCTTCGTGCGCGTATTGCGTGTGGATCCGGGGTTTGATGCACGCCACGTGCTCACCGCCAGGCTGCAGGTCCCGTCGGCCCGTTACACACAGCCGCAACGGCTGCAGTTCTACGACCGCTTACTGGGAAAGCTGCAGGCTGTCCCAGGGGTGCAGTCTGTCGCTGCGGGCTACCCCTTGCCGCTAGAAGGCGGCGACATCGGCATCTCGTTTGAGATAGAAGGGCGCCCTACCGCTCCGGGCGATGAGCCCACCGAACAACTGGCATTGGTCACTCCGGACTTTTTCCGTACGCTGCGCATCCCCATCCTTTCCGGACGCGCTTTCACCGCTCGCGACGACTCCAAAGCCACGCCGGTTATCATCGTCAACGAGCGGTTCGCGCGCAAATATTTTCCTGGCCAGAATCCCATTGGTAAGCACATCAAGCCGGGTCTCGGCGACGGAATCACGCCGAAGGCGATGCACGAAGTCGTCGCCGTGGTGGGCAATGTGAAGCGGCGGTCTCTCACGGCCGAAGCCGAGCCGATCTACTACGTGCCTTACGCCCAGACCATGGTCA
The DNA here is from genome assembly GCA_035511215.1 of Bryobacteraceae bacterium. Taxonomy (GTDB): domain Bacteria; phylum Acidobacteriota; class Terriglobia; order Bryobacterales; family Bryobacteraceae; genus Bog-159. The sequence goes on from DATKFU010000023.1 coordinate 13,464, forward strand.
CTTCGCCCGCGTTGGCGATCCGCACCGCGGGCGATCCCACGAGCCTCATTGGCCCGCTGCGCGCTGCGATTGCGAACGAGGATAAGGACATTCCACTGTACGGGGTCGAGACACTGGAAGAAGCTGCGTCTAAAGCCGCCGCGCAGCCGCGCTTTCAAACGCTGCTGCTCGGGTGCTTTGCCGGCATGGCGCTGCTGCTATCGGCCATCGGATTGTACGCCGTATTGTCTTACATGGTGGCACAGCGCACTTCCGAGATCGCCGTGCGCATGGCGTTAGGCGCGCAACGCACAGACGTGCTGGGCATGATCGTGCGCCGCGGATTGACGCTGGCGCTGGCGGGCATCGGGATCGGACTCGTCGCCGCCATGCTGTTGACCCGCTTGATGACCGGCATGCTCTACGGTGTCGAGCCTCTCGACCCGGTGACGTTCGCGGCCGTGGCGGGCATCCTGCTAGCGGTTTCGCTGGCGGCCAGCAGTGCGCCGGCCTGGCGTGCCGCACGGTTGGATCCGATGCGGACTTTGCGCGATAGTTAGGCCCAACCAGGGAGGGATCGGGTGAAATTACGTCTCACTACGTCTGTGGCGGGGTTGATGATGGCCGCCGCAGCCCTGACAGCCGGTTCTCAGGCGCCCGGCGGCGATTCTTCACCGGCAAGTCAGTCCCCGGCGCTGATAAATACCTGTCTGATCACTAACGACGTGATGCGGCTGATGGAGTTTTACCGTAGGGTGTTACGGATGCCACCGAAGACAGCCGGCGCCGACTATGCGGAGTTTCCTACGCGGGGTGGCGTGCTAGCGATTTTTTCGGCCGAAGCCCAGGAAAAGTACATCCCTGGTTCCGCGGAGCCGGCCACCAACAGGAGCGCAATACTGGAGTTCAGAGTCGAGGACGTCGACAAAGAATACGCCATACTCAAGAGCTTCGTGAAGGTTTGGGTTAAGCCGCCCACGACCCAGCCATGGGGCACGCGTTCTATCTACTTCCGCGATCCGGACGGCAACTTGGTTGACTTTTTCGCACTCGTCAAACCCCAGTGATCGGAAGATGGTCTCTTTCCTGAATTCGCGTCCTGTTACGGATTCCTACGGAAAATCCGGAAGCCCCACGCATCCAGCAAGAGCGACGGCAGGGCCGTAGGACGCGGCTTTTCCACGCCGGGCGTGACCTCGACAAAGCCGGGTGCAGCCGTGTCCACCAATCCCAGGAAAGGCTGGTTCGAGAAGTTGATCGCCACCAGGAATTCCTCGCCTGCACCTTTGCGCAGGTACGTTACGATGCGCGCATCGTCGGAATTGCGCAGCCACTCCGTCTCGCCCTGCTCCAAAGCCTGGTGCGCGCGGCGCAGCGCCACCATGCCGGCGTAGAAGCGCGGAAACTCGGGACGGCGTTCGCCAATCTTCCAGAACACGGGCAGCTTCTCGAATAGCGCGGGCGCGCCGGATTCGCCGGTATCGCCCACTTCCATTCCCTCGTAAAGCAGCGGCACTCCATCCAGCGTGAACATGAATGCGGATGCCGCCAGCGCGCCACCCTTGCCGAAGCGTACGATGGCGCGCTCTTCGTCGTGGTCGTCGGAGATGCGCATGTGCAGCGCGCCTTTGGGATATTGCGCGCGCTCCTCCTCCCACGCCGCGCGCAGGTCGCGGGCTGGGGCACCCTTGCTGAAAATGGCCGCCAGCGCGCTATGCAGCGGCCAGGCGTAATCCAGGTCGAAAGCCTTCGCCATCAGCGGCGGATCGTGCCATTCCGCCAGCATCAATATGCCGGGCTTGAGCTTGTCCAACTCGGCGCGGGCGCTCTCCCAGAAGCTCACCGGCACCATGCCGGCCGCGTCGCAGCGAAAGCCGTCCAGATCGAAGTCGCGGATCCAGTAGCGCAGCATGTCGATCATATAGGCCCGCAGCCGCGGATTGGAGTAATCGAGCGCGGCCACGTCTTCCCAGTCGGGAACCGGCGGGATGATCTGGCCCGCGGCATTGTGCTTGTAGAACTCGGGCGTCTGCATCATCACGCTATCCCAGGCGGTATGGTTAGCCACGATGTCGATGATCACCCGCATACCGCGGCGATGCGCTTCGGCGACCAGGCGCTTCAGGTCGTCCTTGGTTCCGTAGTCTGGATTGATGGCATAGTAGTCGCGCACGGAGTAGGGGCTGCCGAGAGTGCCCTTGCGCTTCACCTGCCCGATGGGATGGATGGGCATGAGCCAGACCACGTCCACTCCTAGCCGCTGCAGGCGATCCAAGCCCGCGGTCACGCCGTTCAAGTCGCCCGCCGGCGAAAAGTCACGCGGGAAGACTTCGTAGATCACGGCGCCGGGCAGCCACGCGGGAGGAGCCGGCGGCGCCGCGAGGGAAGGTAGACAAAGGGGAACCAGTAGCGCCCAAGACGGCTTGGTCATGGAGACTATAATACACGTGGAGGCACACAAATTGATCCGCTCCGCATTTCTGGCATGCCTGGGATGGACTCTTTGCGCGACTGTGGCCGCACAGGATGGTGCGCTCGCCGGTCGGGTTGGCGACACCGGCTTCGTGCAACTGACGGCCGAGAGTTTCCTCAAGCTCACTCCCCGCGAGCAGGCGCTGGCTTACTGGCTGAGCCAGGCCTCCATCGCTACCGACCCGATAATCTACGACCAGTTGTCGCGCTTCGGTTTGCGGCAGAAGCGGCTGCTGGAGACGATCGTCACGCATCCCCAGGGGGTGAATCCCGACGTGATGAAGAAGATCGTCGATTTCACCATGCTGTTCTGGGCCAACAAAGGCAATCACAATGAGCTGACCTCGCAGAAGTTTCTGCCGGCGTTCACGTTCGAAGAACTCAAGGCAGCCGCTGGACCGAAGCTGGTGGCGGAGGTGGAGGCTCTGACGGACTCGCTGTTCGACCCGGATTTCGAGCCGATGATCACGGCCAAAAGCCCCCGCGGCACTCTCGATATCTTGCAGGCCAGCTCCAATAATTTCTATTCGCCCGGACTCAGCCTGGTCGATATCCAGGGCTTTAAGGAGCAGTATCCGTTGAATTCGCGGCTGGCAAGAATGCCTGGCGGCAAGTTGGTGGAGGAGGTTTACCGCGCCGGCACGGCGGATGGAAAGACGCCGCCGGGCCGCGACGCGGAGTTTCTCCGTAAGGCCAACCAGGCGCTGGAAAAGGCACGCGCGTGTGCCGATCCGGCACAGGCCAAGGCGATTGCGTCGCTGATTCGCTTCTTCGAAACCGGAGACCCGCACGATTGGGTGCAATTCGGCATCGACTGGGTGGAAGACAATCCCGTGGTGGATTTCGATAACGGTTTCATCGAAGTGTATCGCGACGCGCGCGGCGAAAAAGGCAGTTCCCAGAGTTTCGTAACGGTCACCGACGAAGCCCTGGCCGGCCGCATGCGCAAGCTGTCGGACAATGCGCAGTACTTCGAAGATCATGCGCCCTGGCTGCCGCAGTACAAGATGCAGGGCGTGAAGCCGCCGGTGGCCAAAGCCGTGGAAGCGTTGATCGAAACGGGCGATTTCCATGTCACCACCATCGGCGACAACCTGCCGAACGAGAACGAGGTGCACGAGAAGTACGGGTCGAAGAGCTTCATGTTCACCGGCAGTAGCCATGCTCTCGATCACGCCACCGGATTCGGACCCCTGGCGGAGTTCGCCGCCTCGCCGGAGGAGATCGCCCTCGGTAACAAGTTTGGCGACGAGGCCGAGGACCTCATGACGGCGCTGCACGAAGTGATCGGACACGGGTCGGGCAAAGTGAGTCCCAAATTGACTCACGAGCCCAGTTACTATCTGAAGGAATATTACTCCACACTGGAGGAAGGGCGGGCCGATCTGATGGCGCTATGGAACGCCTTCGATCCTAAGTTACAGGAGCTGGGGCTGATCTCCAACCCGGATGTGGCCAAAGTCATGTACAACAACGCGGCTCGAGCGGCGTTGATGCAACTGCGGCGCATCCTGAAGGGCGACGCTATCGAAGAGGACCATCAGCGCGACCGCCAGTTGATCGTCCGCTACATCATCGACAAGACCGGAGCCATCGAGCAGTTCGACCGTGGCGGCAAGACTTACATCGCGGTGCGTAGTTTCGAGAAGATGCGGGTGGGAGTGGGCATGCTGCTGGCCGAGCTGATGCGCATCAAGGCGGAGGGCGACTACGACGCAATCAAGGCGCTGGTGGATCGCTACGGAGTGAATTTCGATCCCAAGCTGCGCGATCAGGTAGTGAGCCGTTACGCCAAGCTGAATATTCCGACTTACTGGGCTGGGATTAATCCGCAATTAACGATGAGCGCCGGTAAGGTCACGATGTCGTATCCTCGCGATTATAAGCTGCAGCAATTGGGGTACGCGGCGGAGAACAGCAGCAAGTGAACTGCCCATTTGGAGTTGACCTGAAACCATGCTAGACCGATTTGACCGATAGTATAGTGCGGGCCGTGGTGACTTGTTTGCGGTGTTGCCCGGCAGGGGGCTAGAATTAAGGATCGAGCGGCAAGGGTTTGTGAAAGTTCGCGAGGCAGTTCGTCCATCCTTTGAAGGCCGGAAAGGTGACGGTGGCGGGGCACGAATCCGACGAAGTGCCCCCGAAGACTCTCAAGTCTATACTGAAACAGGCAGGCTTAGAATGAGCAGATACTTGGTTCTTTTTGAAAAATCGAGCACCGGCTATGGAGCCTATGCTCCCGATCTCCCAGGCTGCGTGGCCACTGTCGGCCATGCGTGAGGATGGGGATGAGATCCCACAGCCTTCGCACTTCGAACTGGTAGACGTGGCCTGAAAATGGGATTCAGGATTAGGACCGATTGGACTGTTGAGGATCTCACCAGAAGCTGGATCGCCGGTGAAATGCGTACGAATCCGGAGTACCAGCGAGGGGCAACTTGGAAACTCCTCCAACGACAGTCCCTGATTCATTCCGAATTTCGCTGGACCGTTGGGCATTAACTATGCAATGCCGAACAAAAGCTCCTCTCCGGCCGGCCGACCTCTGGAAAAAAGATCCAAGACTATTACAACAAATGCCGCGCGGGGTTACCGCGAGAAATAGGCGTGCGCCTGGACCCAAGGCGCGCCTTTAGCAACGGCTAAAAGGCGGAGATGGTGAAACGTGATGGCGCCAAGTGCCAAATGTGCGGCAAGGAACTCGGATCCTTCTCCGTCCGAGGGCGATCACTATCCGCTGGCTTGGCGAGACGGCGGCCCAACGAAGATCGAAAACGGCCGATTGGTTCACAAGGCCTGTCACGTTCGAGGACGACCGGCCGAATGCGCTGACGTGAACGGCCCTATCGACCTCTGAGTGGCGCCTGTCAGCGCGCCGCCTGCAGTTTTGGTACACTAAGAGTTTCACCGGCGGAGCGCGGATAGTAGGGGTGCGTCGCCGCCAGTCTGGACGGGTGGCCGAGCGGCTAATGGCAACAGACTGTAAATCTGTCGCTCCTTGCGAGCTACGGAGGTTCGAATCCTCCCCCGTCCACCAGAACCGTTTTAACGGGCCGTTGTAGCTCAGTTGGTAGAGCGCGTCCTTGGTAAGGACGAGGTCACCAGTTCAATCCTGGTCAACGGCTCCAGCATTTCCTGTAGCGAATCCGTACAGAAGGTAAATTCGATATGGCAAAGGAAAAATTCGATCGCAGCAAGCCGCACGTCAACATTGGCACGATCGGGCACATCGATCACGGCAAGACCACGCTGACGGCGGCTATCACCAAAGTGCTGGGGAAGAACAACCCCAAGGTGAAGTTCCGCA
>DATKFU010000024.1:0-6293 GCA_035511215.1 Bryobacteraceae bacterium
ATTGGGTCCAATACCCGAAGTGTGCCAATTGCAGCACCACAAGGCCGCAGTGCTCCCGTCCGACAACTTGGAAACCACCAAACAAGACCCAAAAACCGCGCCCTCGGTCAGCGGCGAGCAAGGGGTTTCTGGAGAGGCCGCCCAACGCGCGCAGCGCGCCTTTGTCTAATGCGTCTCCCGCGGCGAGTACTTATTCAGGGATGCGATCAGCCGGGCGGCGCCGGGCGGCGGCTTCAGTCCGCTGTTCAGGATTTGGCTGTTCTCGTAGCGTTGGCCGTACATCTCGGCGTTCACGTCGATGTCGTTGCGCAGCGTCGAGCCGTCCAGCGATACGCCGGCGAACACCCCATGCGACCGCGACCAGGAGAGAATCTCGGCTGTCATCAGCGCGTCGGTCTGCGCGGTGGCATTGCGGCCCACCGGGCCTGCCGCTACCGTAGCGTCCCCGCCTAGCGTGAACTTGGTAGTGAGTAGGCGCTTCATCCCGCGCTCATTCATCACCAGCAGGACCAGGTCCGTGGACGACACGCCAATCTGCAAGCCGACGCTGCCTCCTTCGATGCGCACCGCGCCCGGCGCGCCCCAACCCTGGCCGGAGCCGCTACGGCACGTCACGAAGCCCCTGCCATACTTGGCCGCCACCACGAAGCCGCCTTTCTTCAAGCCCGGCACCAGGATGATGCAATGGCTCTTGTTCAGCAAATCCTGCGGAATGGATTTGTCCGGCGTGCTCATTACCTCTTTAAACAGCGCCGCGGAGTCGCCCAAACGTTCGGAAGTTTTTGTCTCTTCGGCCGCCCACATGGTCGAACACGTCGTTGCGCACACGATGGAACAAAGGCTTGCAAGTGCAATCATTCGCATTCAATTATGTTATCAGCCCACGGGCTGAAGCCTCCGCACCGGCGCAGCACTGCCCAGGCCGCCAGCGGCATAAAGGCGGCCACCAGACAGACCGGCCCGTAACCGTACGCATCCACCACTGCGCCGATGGCCGGCGAAATCAGCGCCTGCGCCGCACCGTACGACGCCACCAGCATGGAAACGGCAAACGCCGCGCGCGCCCCGCCGAAAACGTCCAGCGGCATCGTATACATGTTGACGCTGACCGCCGAAACGGCCAGGAGGCTCAACGAGATGCCAGCCGCCGTCCACCCCGCCCTGGGCATCAGCGGGATGAGCGCGGTCGGCAGGGCCAGCATCGCGCCCACCAGACAAACCCGCGTCCGCGCGGCCATGGCGGGCACACCCGCCCGCATCCAAACGAGCGACAGCCAGCCCCCGCCGAACCCGCCCAGCGTGGCGACCAGAGGCGGGAAGATCGCATACCAGTTCGCCTCCGCCAGCGCCAGGCGGTGCTTCTCGACCAGATAGAGCGTGGTCCAATTCGTCCAGAGCGAATACACGCTCATGTTGAGCGCGTTTGCCGCAACCAGGCCCCAAAGGAGCGGCGACCGTAGAAGGTCAAGGTTTCGAGGTTCCGGGTGCCGGGCGCTCGCGGCCGTGGTTGCCGAATCGTCTTGCTGACGGGGTGCCTTCCGGGCCGTCAGATTCCACAGTGGAATCCAGATCAGGCCCAGGCTACCCGTCACCACGAAAGCCTGCCGCCATCCGTAACGCATCGCCATCCAGGTGGCCACGGGCGGCGCCAGAATCAGCCCCAAACTAACCCCCGCCTGGTTCCACGCGTTGCCCAATGCGCGCTCCGCGGGCAACAGGTAGCGATAAATGGCTTTGCCCGCTGCCGGGATGCCCGCCGCCTCCGACATGCCCAGCACGCCGCGGCACCCTAGCAGGCCGCCCAGCCCGCGCGTGAATCCCGTCGAAATCCCGGCGCACGACCACACTCCCACCGCCATACCGATCGCACGATTCAATCCGATGCGATCGATCAGCATGCCGGCAAATGGCGCGCACCCCGCGTAGGCGATCGAGAACAACGCCAGAATCAGCCCGTATTGCGCGTTCGACAGATGAAACTCGGCGCGCACCAGCGGTGCGAGAGTTGCCAGCGTCTGCCGGTCCAAATAGTTTATGGCGGTCGACAGCACGAAGACGCCCAACACTACCCAACGGTATGGGCTGGGCTTCACTGGAACTCGATGGTGGACACTTCGCCCTTGGTCGCCAGCTTGGCGTTTGCTTTGGGGAAGTATTCCACCTTCACCCGGCGCAGTTTTTGCGTTCCGCAGCTCAGCTCCAATTTTTCGTTGCCCAGGACGGCGACCTGCGCAGGATCGGCGATCAGTAGTTTCACCGTTTTGTGGTCGTCGTCCTGTACCCACAGACGGTATCGCTTGCCGATACAATCCACCTGTTTGATTACGCCTATGGCCACGCCCGCCGCCTTTGGACCGTCCCACCACGGAACTACTTTTTCACCCGCCGATGCGGGGGACTGGCCCTGATTGGCGCGCGCCTCCATCGCGTGCAGATCCGCGCGCGCCTGCTCTTTCAACTTGTCAATTTCGCGGGCTTCTTCATCGGCTTTGCGTTTTTTTTCGGCGTCTTCCCAATCCAGCCGCTGCGCCTCGACCTCCAGCCGCTGGCGCTGCATGCGGGCCCGATCGACGGGCGTCGCCGCAGCCTGCTCCGCGGACTTCCACGCCTGCGCGGCCTGCGGAAAATCGTGCGCGTCCAGGTAAGCTTCGGCCAGCGCCTGCCAGTAGTCCATATTGCGCGCATCCAGCTTAGCCGCCAGCTTCAACTCCTGGATCCGTTTGGGCAGTTCGGTTTGGCGCTGTGACATCAGAAAATGCGGCTCGGCCAGCTTGGGATTGATCTTCGCGGCGCGATCGAGCGCGGCCAGAGCCTTGGCGCGATCCGGCTCCAGGCGCGCATATTCCATGTAGCACGCCGCGCTCTTTGCGCCGGCTTCCATGGCGGCGGCGAAATCCTGGCGCGCTGCATCGGTCTGCCGGTCGCGCAGCGCCAGCATGCCGAGGCCTTCCCAGGCTTCCGGCACGCGCGTTTTCTGCGCGATCAGCTCGCGATAAATCGCGCGCGATGGATCGCCCAACAACAGGTCGGCGATGGCCAGCTGAGCCTGCGCCGGCTCCACCGGCCTCTCCGGAAAATCCTCCGGACTCATCGGCAGCGGCGAAACCGAAGTGGCCTGGAAGCGGCCCTCCGCCAGGTGCGCCTGCGCCTGCAGTTCAATCTGCTCCGGAGACTTGCCCACCGCGTTGCGAAAGGCGGCGTCCTCGTCCACGCCTCTGCGCAAGTTGTAGGTCAGCACGCGCAGCTTGCCGTAATACTCCGGATCGACGGCCAGCAAGTGGACGCGCGCCCAGTCCATATCGGGATTGAGCGGTGGCTCTCCCAGCGTGATGCGGATGCCGTTCACTTGAATGGTCGAGAACAAGGCCACCATGCCGCGTTCCAGCCGCTCCGGCATGCGCGCGGTATTGGTGTCCAGAAACAACTGCGTGAGGCCGGCGAACACTCCGTTGGGGATGGCTTGGCCGGCAGTGAGGACCACGTTGTACTGGTCGCGGCCGCGGACAACCGGCTCGGGAACTTGCGGCGCGCCGGTCTTGAAAAGCAGGACCCGGATGGGCAGCGGCAATTGCAGATCGTTCTCGCCCAGCATTTGCCCGAGCGCGTGCCGGAACTCTTCGAACTTGACCAGGGTCTCCCGCCCGTCCTTCACGCCGGCGCTGCTGAAGACCTCGATGGGACCGGAAGTGAATCGGATCCAGTGCTCGCTCGCCGCGGCCGTCAGGGGCAGCAATCCGCACAACAGAAACAACCGCAGCATGCTTTCATCTTCGCATTTTGGCGAGTCCCGGTTGACTTCGCTGCGCGCTCTATAGATACTGTCAGCAGACTTGCTATGCGCAAACTCGTCCAAGTGGAAGATGCCAAGTCGCTCCTGGAGGTCGCCAAAGATTGGGGCGTCTGGAGATGGCTCACCGAAAAGAAAAGGGTGCGGCAGACTGCCGACACCGCCTGGGAGGCTTTCGACGAATTGGAAAAAGACGTGAAGAGCGGCTGGAGCGACGACCTGCAAAAAGCCTACGCCGAGTTGGCGGCGGAAGCTGCCGTGGCCGACGGTGGCGCGCCCGCCAAGCGAAAGTTCGACAAGGCCAGAAAAGAGGCGGCGGACGTCGATCCCAAAATCAAGGCCGTGGCGCAAAAGCTGAAAGAGACCGATGACGAAGCCTACCGCGTCCGGATGGAAGCGGAGCGCATGTTCGATGAGGCCGAAAAGCGCATGAGCGCCAGCATGGCGCGCGAGGCCTCGCAGGTGGCGATCGACGCCTACAGTCTGCGCGAAAAGGCCGTCCGCAAGGCCGAGACCGCGGCCCGCGCCAAGTAGTCCGAGGGCCGAGCTCTCGGCCTGCCGTGGCCGTTCAGTTTGCGCCAATAATGTTGGCCCCTAAACTGCACTCCATCGCGTGCAACCTCAGTAACCACCGGTTCTGAGCGGGACCATTCCAGCTCTCCGGCCGTAGGTCTGCCGATCAGCCGCTGCAAATTGCTGAGAGTATGCGATTTTAGCCCCACTATCAATGGGGAGAGGGGAATTCAGGGGTATGATGATATCGAGTTACCAGGTGCAGGTGGGTGAGGCCACCCAGTTTGACGCACCCCTGCACGCGGCGGATCCGGACGCCCGCGTAGCGCTGGGTATTTCCTTGGACGACGATACAGTAGGTTTCGACCAGCCCGCGGCCGTCGAAGAAGCCGCCCGGTCCATTTCGGAGCCGGACGATTCCGTAAGGCGCTATCTGCGGGAAATCGGCTCGGTTCCCCTGCTCACGCGCAGCCAGGAAGTCGAACTTTCGCGCCGTATGGAGCGGGGCAGGATTCGTCGTGAGAGGGCCATAACCCGGTCCGCGTCGATTCAACAACGGGTGCTGGAGCTGCTGGGCCAAATCGGGACTGGCGCGGTGGAGTTGGACGGGCTGATCGAGCGCGGCGATGTGGAGGACGATAGCGCCGCCGACCACCAACGCCGGGCCGGATTCACCGCGCACTTTGCCCGCGTGAAGCGTCAATACGCCAAGTTGCGCCAGATCGAATTAGGGCTGGCGGCGGCGCCCGCCGGCGATCGCGCGCTGCGGCGCCAGTTGTCGGGCCGGCTCAAGCGGGCCAGGGTGACTGTAGCGCAGCACATCCGCCAGATCCCCTTTCGTCCCGATCAATGGGCCGAGTTCACCAACGACCTGGAACGGCGGGCAGCGGAGTTAGACCGCCTCGAACGCGAACTGCTGCAGATCGAGGCGGCGTCCGGACGGGAAGGACAGATCCGTGCGCGCGCGCTCCGCGGCGAGATTCGCAAGCTCGAAACAGCCGCCGGCGCCACCTTCGGCGAGTTGCAGTCCACGTTGCAGAGGATCCGCCGCGGTGAGCTCGAAGCGCAGCAAGCCAAAGCCGATTTGGTAAACGCCAATCTTCGCCTGGTAGTCTCGGTGGCCAAGCGCTATATGAACAGGGGGCTGCACTTGCTCGACCTGGTTCAGGAAGGCAGCCTGGGTCTGATGCGGGCAGCGGAGAAGTTCGACTACCGGCGCGGATTCAAGTTCTCCACTTATGCCACCTGGTGGGTCATGCAGTCTGTCTCGCGAGCCCTCGGCGAGCAGTCTCGCACCATCCGCATTCCGATCCACATGAACGATCAGCTCAACAAACTCTTCCGCGCTTCCCGGCAAATGGAGCGGGAGTTGGGCCGGCCGCCCGAGGACGCCGAGTTGGCCGCCCAGATGAAGACCACCGGCGACAAGGTTTGTAAGCTGAGAATCATTTCGCGTGAACCGATCTCTCTAGATACGCCCATCGGCTCGGACGAAGTGTCCACTCTGGGCGAACTGATTGCCGATCGCGGGAACTCTTCTCCGGCCGACTCGGTGCTGGCTTCCGAGGTGCGGAATGAGACCTCCGCCTTCCTGCAGACCCTGGTTCCGCGGGAAGAACAAGTGCTCAGGCTGCGCTTCGGCGTAGGTTGCGGACGCGAGCATACTCTCGAGGAGATCGGCGCAGACCTCGACGTCACCCGCGAGCGCGTGCGCCAGATCGAGTTGCGCGCGCTGCGTAAACTCCGCCGCCCGGAGAGCGCCCGTCGCCTCCGCAGCCTGCTCACATAGCCTGAACGGAGCGGCGATACATCGGAGGGCGGCCAATCATGGCCGCAGCCGGCTGAAAGCCGGCATTGGGCAGGATTGCCCGCCCCACAAAGGCTGTCGCCGTATTCTGCGAGACTCGATAGCCGTGGGGCAGGCCATCGTTGTTGGTGGCCAGCCGTTTTCGAGCCGTGGGGCAGGCCATCGTTGTTCGTGGCCTGCCGAGTT
>DATKFU010000025.1:0-4021 GCA_035511215.1 Bryobacteraceae bacterium
GCTGGTCAGCCGGCTGCGCCGCGACGTGGAGGCAGCCTTGCGGGAAGGCCGGTTGGGGTACGAAGAGTCCGGGCGGCTGCTGAAGTTTTACGAAGAGGGGCTGCACGGCTATACATATTTGGAGGATGTGCACGAGCAGTAGAATTGCGGGAGGCTCGAATCGCACATCGGTTCTTGACCAGTCTGGAAAGCATTGGGTTAGTCGAGTTCATCCTCGGCAAAGATCAGCGCCCTTGATGCTCCCATCCAGGCGCGATACGCATAGAATCCGCCAGAGCCGCAGGAGTTCCCGCAGACGTTTCCCCGTGTAGCCCAGGCAATCTCAGGGCTGGATCGGACCATGGTTGCGAGAGTGGCTCCCGCCAAATTCACATCGGCACCGCAGCCGCCTACGCCGACAAGCTTATACGGATCACATAGACCGGCACTTTGGCCTGCGCAGCCGCGTAGCGGATGGTCTCGCCGAGCGCCTCCGGCCAGAACTCCCCGCCAGTCTGCGTCAGGTCGACCCCGGATTCCGGCGGAAGGTCCTTATCCTTACGCACGCGGGCGCGCGTGTAGGTCCGACCCCCACAAAATCGCTCCTAGCGGCCGCACGCAGGCATGGGCCGTAGACGCTCTCACGCTTGCGATCGCGGCCACTGTCGGCGCCCGCGGCCTGATCGTCCGATATCGCAACGTTGACACCGATTGACCATTCCCGGGCCCGGACTTCGTGGTAGCTAGCGCCCGCTGAGGCCCGGCGACCATCTGGTCGCGCAGTTTGTCGCGATTCCCAAAAAGGAACGAGCCAAAGTGATCCGAGCCAACGTTAGTCTCATTGAAAGTGGGTGAACAGATCCAGCGAGGCATCGCTCTCCCAACCGCCCATGCCGGCGAACCAGAAAGGCACCGTGGCTGAAGGTCACCATCGGTTGGACATTGTTCTCGTGGCAAGTGGCCAGCACGCGACGATAATGGTCCAATTCAGCCTTGGAGAAGAAGCCTTGCTCAGTCGATGCGCGCCCAGTCGAGGAAGCACCGATAAGTATTGAGGCCGAATCCGTCGAGCACCTTGATGTCGTCCGAGTATCGATGGTATTGGTCGCAAGCGTCGCCCGATGGCTCGGCAAACATCGTGGGCTTGATGTGCTCCAGCACCGCAAGTCGCTATCGATGTTGTTGCCTTCCACCTGGTGCGCCGCGTTGGCCGCACCCCAGAGAAAGCCTTGCGGGAACGGTGGGGATTCGGCAGGGGCGGCGGCCAATGGGGCTGCGGCCGCGACACCAGTATTCGCGAGGGCCAGAAAGTCGCGACGGCTCAGGGCAGCTAACGGCATCGGGGTTCGGTCTGGGTGATCGTCGCCCTTGGTGCCGATCAAGGGGTTGCGGTAGTTCGCGTGAATAATATGATAATCATTCGGTTTGATCGGTGTGCGGTTGGCAAACTAGTTTTATCTCCACATATGTGCCGGTCCCGGAATTAGCCGTTCGCGGTTTTTGTGCAGCCCAAGCGGAACCAAGGGTTACGGTTGATCGAGCGTCCCGACATCGCGTCCAAAGGCCCACGTCAAAAGTTAGAGGGCTTCTTCGCGCCTCCATGGTGTCTCCCAAGCGGATGCTACTGCGATTCCTCTTGTCTCCTGCGCGCATCGTGGCATATCCGCGGCGATGCAAGATAATGGGACGATGACCAAGAGTGAAACGTCTTTTGGTTAAGAACCTCTATGCGATACGCTTTCCGGGTCCTTCGTAAGAATCCCGGCTTCACCCTGGCGGCGGCCATCACGCTCGCGCTGGGCATCGGAGCCAACACTGCCATCTTTTCCGTGCTCAACGCCATGCTGCTGCGCGCCATGCCCTTTCGCGATCCGCAGCGCTTGGCCATGGTGTGGGAGGCCAACCCGTACCTCGACAGCCTGGTGGCCGAGCGCGTGCAAACTTGCCTGCAGAACTTCATCGAGTAGCGCGACCAGAACCGCGTCTTCGACGGAATTGCCTTCTTCCGCTACGGCAGCTTCGATCTGACCGGCGGCGATAAGCCGGAACAGATCAAAGCCGCGCGTGTCTCGCCCGGTTTCTTCGATGTGCTGGGCGTCCAAGGCCTTCTGGGCCGCTCTCTTACCGCGCAGGAATCCGAACCAGGCAGGAACCGCGTGGCCGTGCTGAGCAACTCGCTCTTCGAGCGGCGCTTTGGCGGAAATCCGAAGATCCTCGGGCAGACTATCGTCATGAACGGCGCCAACTACAGCGTCGTCGGCGTGCTGCCGCGGCAGTTCCACCTGCCGTCGCTGCGCGGGGGCATGGAGGAGTTCAAGCCGGAAGTCTGGGTGCCGGCGGATGTGGATCCGAAGCGCAACGAGCAGCACCTGACCGATCGCCATCTCTACACGTTCGCGCGCCTCAAGCCGGGAGTGCCGATCGAGCGGGCGCGCGCGGATATGACCCTGATCGCCCGCCGTCTGGAAGATAAGTATCCGCAACTGGACCGCACCTGGCGCGCCACCGTCTTTCCGCTTTCCGCCGAGGACATGGGCGCGGATATGCGGCGCACCTTGCTGGTGCTCGAATGCGCGGTGGCCTTCGTGCTGTTGATCGCCTGCGCCAACGTAATCAACTTGCAGCTCACCCGCGCCGCCGCGCGCGAGAAGGAGATGGCCGTCCGCGTGGCGTTGGGCGCTGGCCGCTGGCGGATGGCGCGGCAGATGCTGGCGGAGAGTCTGCTGCTCAGCGCGCTGGGCGGTGGGGCGGGAATCCTGCTGGCCTATTGGGCCATCGCCGGTATGGTGGCGCTGGCTCCCGCCGACATCCACCACCTGGACGACCTGACGATTGACGGCGGAGTGCTGGCCTTCACGCTGGCGATTACGGTCTTCACTGGCTTGCTGTTCGGGCTTGCTCCGGCCATTCTTGCCGCACGGCAGGATCCCAACGACGCGCTGCGCCGTGGCGGGCGCTCGAGTGAAGGCGGTATCTCCGCCCGCATCCGCCGCGCGCTCGTAGTGGCCGAAGTGGCGCTTTCGCTGGTCCTCCTGGCGGGCGCCGGCCTGATGATCCGCAGTTTGCTGTCCGTGATGCAGATCACTCCCGGATTCCGCAGCGACCATTTGCTGACCATGCAGATCGACCTGCGCAGCGATCGCTATACCAGGCCCGAGCAGGGGGGCGCCTTCGTGAACGACCTCTTGCAGCGCGTGGCGAATCTGCCGGGAGCGCGTTCGGCCGCGGTGGTGAACGGTCTGCCCATGGAGACCATCCAAATGACCATCTTTCGCGTGGAAGGGCAGCCGGCGCCCGCGCCCGGGCAGGGTCCGGTGGCGGATAACCGCAATGTCAGCGAGGAGTACATCGCCACCATGGGTATGCGCCTGGTCGCGGGCCGTGGCTTTACGCGCACCGAGGCCGCCCGGCAGAACCCCAGCGAAGTGATCGTCAACGAGAGCCTGGCGCGCAAGCTGTGGCCCGGGCAAGACCCGCTCGGCAAGGCTATCCATTCAAATGCCGACAGCGGTCCGGACGCGTGGCGCCGCGTGGTGGTCGGGGTGGTCGCCGACTCGCGGCAGCTTGGACTCGACACCCCGCCGCGTCCCGAGATGTTCTTCCCCTCCCGCAGCCAGTTCCCCAACCTGGCCCTGATCGTGCGGACCGCGGGCGACCCGCTGCGTATGGCGTCGGCCGTCACGGCGCAGGTCTGGGCTATCGACAAGGATCAACCGGTGCACGACGTGCAAGCCATGGACCACGTGGTGGACGATAGCATTTCACAGCGGCGCTTCAACATGCTGCTGCTGGCCATCTTTGCAGTGACCGCGCTGGTGATGGCGGCCGTGGGTATCTACGGCGTGCTGGCGTATGCCGTAAGCCGCCGCACGCAGGAGATCGGCATCCGCATGGCCCTGGGCGCGCAGACGCGGGACGTGTTCCGGCTGATCGGACGCGAGGGCCTCGTACTGGTGCTGATGGGCATCGGCATCGGCTTGGCAGGCGCCCTGTCGCTGACGCGGCTGATGAGCAGTCTGCTGTTCGGCGTCAGTTCGACGGA
>DATKFU010000026.1:0-18787 GCA_035511215.1 Bryobacteraceae bacterium
TCAGCCGCCACCAGAAGCCGTCGCGATCTTTCGTCCAACACCTTCTCCAACGCGTCGAAACGCCGCCGAACTCCGACGAGACCATCCATGCCTCCAGGATAGCTCAAAACACAACTGGATGGAAATGTTATTTCTTAACAGCGCCTTAGTTACATCATTTGGTGAGATTGAGGAGCACCATCACGCCGCCCGAGTAGTCCGGCGCCACAATATCCGGCAAGCCGGTCGAGGGCGATTGTCCGTGCAGGTTTTCAACCAATATCATCCCGGGCTCGGGCCCGGTGCCGATGTCGAATGGGCTCGCATATGTCGCGCTTCCTTCGCCCAGATAGACGGCCATTGTGCCGGTTCCCATGATGGCGATGTCTGGGATGCCGTCCCCATTCAGATCCGCCGCCATGACGAACTCCTGCTGGGTTCCTGCCGGGCCCTCGAGCCCAGCCAAGTAAGTGAATTCACCCTGACCGTTCCCGAGATAAATGTAGTTTCCTCCTCCACCGCTACCCGAGGTGATCAGATCCAGATTTCCATCGCCGTTCAGGTCGACCAGAATCGCCTGGTTCGTTAATTCGCCAAAGCTCGTTGGCACCTGGGTAAACCCTCCCTTCTGATTATTCAGCAGCACGTACAGGTTGCTGTACGGAACGTCGCTGTTTGTGAGAACCAGGTCGGGCCAGCCATCGCTATTGATATCCCCGACCGCGATATTGGAAAATCCTCCTGCTGGCGGGTTCGGCACAAATGCGGTGGGTGTCTGGAACGTACCGTCGCCGTTGCCCAATGCCAGCAAATTGCCGGATGTGGCGAAATCCAGCTTGCCGTCGTGGTTGAAGTCCGCCAAAACCACGGCGCCGGGACCTATGGCGGTGGAGCTCTTCTGCGTGAAGGTACCGTCGCCGTTGCCCAAATACGCCACAAGGGCGGTGGGCGTGGTCACCACCAGATCGGGGATGCCGTCTCCGTTCAGGTCCCCCGTGTACAAGCAGCCCGTATCGGCCAGCGACATCGTGGCGCCAGGAGTAAATGGGGCAGCGGCGTTGCCGGTTCCCAGCAGTATGGCGACGCCCGTGGGCGTATTGACGGCCAAATCCGGTTTGCCATCGCCGTTAAAATCAGCACTCGCGCCGCAGGCCGCACCTCCCGTGACTGCGGTCCATTGGCCATCCTCGTAGCTGCCTTTCCCTTGGCTCAGCAGCACTGAGATGGCGTCTTGCGCATCCGTGACGATGTCCGTCAAGCCATCGTTCCGCAGGTCGGCTAGGACGACGTTATGGCCGCCACCCGTGCTGTCGACCGTGTAGGAGTATGGCTTCGTGAATGTGCCGCCGCCCGCACCGAAAACGATATTAACGCCAGGGAACACCAGATCGGGAAGACCGTCGCCGTTCACGTCGCCGATGGCGGGAGTTCCCGTGAGGTCGACGCCTCTAGGCCCCGAGAATCCTCCGGCACCGTTCCCGTAATATAGGTAGGCCCCGGCGCTGGACGACAGTACAATGCTTGGGTGTCCACCCTTGGTGAGGGTGCCCACCACGAGACCAAGGGGCTTTTTGGGCTCTGAGAAGGCTTGCGGGGCCTGGAAGGTGCCGTTGCCGTTGCCCAGGAGGACCACGAATCCGTTGCCCGATTCGTCGGCGCCCCCGAATGTCAGCGCCACTACCAGGTCAAGCTTATTGTCTCCGTTGAAGTCGCCCGCAGCCAAGTCGCCGCCGGCTCCTGTCGCCAGCGCGACAGCCAAAACCCCGGGGTTGAACGTCCCATCGCCCTTCCCGGTGAACAGCCACACCCCAAGGGAGCCGACGGCGGCGATATCCGGGATGCCGTCACCGTTGAAGTCGCCCACGACGGGGTTGCCGCCCATCCCCGTGTCATTCGGGGCTGGGTAGAAGACTGCGTCGTGGAATGTTCCGTTGCCGTTACCGAGGCAGACCCCGACTCCTAGCGGGGGATTGTCTCCGTCTGGGCCACCCGTAATCACTATATCGACAGTCCCGTTACCGGTAAGATCGGTCGCGACGATATTCAACCCGGCGCGCCAGCCGGTGTTGGTGGATGGGCCCGTCCAAAAAGTGCCGTTGCTATTGCCGAAGAGAACCTGGATGGCCCCCTCGTCATTTGCGATCAGGTCCGGAATGCCGTCGCCGTTTGTATCGGCCACCGCGACCTGTTGGCTATAAAGCCCTGTAATCGCGCCGGGCGAAGAAGGCGGGCGCCGTAGGGTTAGCGGCTTCGGAGGCTCCTACGTACGCCAGGAGACTCGCAGCCAGGATTACTCCTCGCGTAAGCATGCTTTTCATTATAAGCACGCCGTGATCCTGGGGCTCTACTTTTCCTTGCTTAGCCGCCGGAAGTACTCGGCCACGGCGTCGGCATAGCCTTGCGGAACAGGCTCGGCGGAACCGCTGCGCACGGCGCCCCCCTGGTCGTCGAGTTGGCGGCGCAACTGGAGTTCGATCTGCTCGACTCCGGTGAGCATCTGCGACTCGATGCGGTTCATCAGTTCGGGGTTGCCAGGGGACAGGCGCGGATCGAGCCGGTACAAGTTTTGGATGGTATCGCGCAGATCTTTGCCGATTTGCGGGTTGTTCTCCAACTCGCGCAGCGTGTGGCGGTAATTCCGGAGGAAGTCGCCGCCGTCGCCGAAGGCCGGGCCGAGGCTCGGCAGCGAGCCGTATTGGAGGCCGTTCGTCGGCGAGCCGGTCTGGCCGGGCTGGCCTACGCCCGGTTGCGCGGCTTCCGATTGGCTTTGCTGCTGGCCAAGCTCCCGGCCCGGTTGCTGGCCAGCCTGCTGGCCTCCGGCTGGTTGCTCACCCTGTTGCGCGCCGCGTTGCTGGCCGTGTTGTTGGCCGCGGATCCCGCGCTCCATCGTTTTGCGCAAGCTCTCGGTCTGCGCCAACGCCTGTTCAAGCGCCTGGCGGTCCTTATCGCCGGCTCCCTGCTGGCCGTCACCCATCGACTTCTGCATTTCGCGCAACTGGTCGCGCAGATTGTTCAACGCCTGGGTAGTGACAGCGTCGCGCATGGTGGCCTGCGGACCCCTATCGGTACGCAGCCAGTCGGCGCTCAACCGCAGCCGATTGTTTACCTCGTTCTGCTGCACCTGCCCCAGTGCATCGCGCAGGTTGCCGGACAACGGCCGGTTGGTGGCCCGCGTGTCCCGCGCCGCAACTCCCATGGCGGCCTCCAGCCGCTGGTAGTCGTTGGCCAACTGCTCCTTTTCGCGCGCCAATTCTTCGGTCTGTTGGGGCGTGACGGGCTGCCCCTGCTGCTGGCCCGCGCCGAAAGCCCGCCGCATCTTGGCGTTCGACTCCTGCTGGCGGCTGGCTATATCTTCGGCCTGGCGCGCCAGATCGTCCACGCTGCCGGCGGCTTGCTGCTGGCGAAGGCCCGCGAGCAGGTCGCGCGCCTCCTTCAAACGCTCGGCTGCGCGCCGCGAATCGGCCTCACTCTGGGTGGAAGTGGATTGCCGCATATCCTGCTGAGCCTGGCGCAACTGCTCGATGGCGCGCTGCAATTGCTGGGATGACATTTGCCCACCCTGGCTTGACTGCTGGCCGCCCTGGCTCGATTGCGGCTGCCCGGACTGTTGGCCGGATTTCGGCTGGCCCGATTGCGGCTGGCCCGATTGGGGCTGGCCCTGCTGATTGCGCGAAAGCTGCTCCATCTTGCGCTGCAGTTCCTCGGCCTCGCGGCGCAGCATCTCCTGCTGCCAGCGCTGTTGCGAAATCTGCTGATTGCGCCGCTGCTGTTCGGCCAGTTCCTGCTGCCGGCGCGCGAGCTGTTCGAGCTTCTGCAAAGCCTCGTCGATTTCGCGCTGCCGCTGATCCTTCGAAGCCGACTGCTGGCCGTTCTCGTACTGGTTCTTTTCGGTATCCAGCTCCAGATCGAACAGACTCTGCAGGTCCCGATCGGCGCCGCTGTTGCCGCCCCCGCCGCCGGCGCCGCGATTGCCGAAGGCCACCTTGATATCCCGCATCGCGGCTTCCGCCCGCAGCAAATGCTGCAATGCCTTCTCCTCCGGCGCCAGCGCGTTCTGCCATTGCGAGCCGCGCAGCTTGTCCGAGGCCGGCCCCATGGCCTTTACAGCCTCGTCCATATCGGCCGTGAATGTTTTGAACTCCTCACTGGAGCCGCCCAACTGGCGCGCCTTCATGCGATCGGACAGCGAGTGCGCCTGGTCGCGCAGCTTCGACTGGATACCCGAGAGGAAACCGGCGTTCTCCGCCGCCGCGGCTTTATCGCCGGACGTGTCTTTGATCTGGTTCCAGGTGGCGGCGATGATCTCTTTCTCGCGTTCGGATATCTTGTTGTCGTCTTGTTGCCCGCCGGCGCCCATGCCCCCGGATTCCTGCGATTGCGAGTAGCGTCGCTCGAAAGGCTCAGCTTGCACGAAGAACATATCGGTGCGGGCGGTGGAGTGCGCGTCGCGCGATGTGGCATACAGGCTGACCAGATCGCCCGGCGAGAGCTTGAAATCCTCCAGAGCGATCGTCGTGGAGCCGGAGGCGCTCTTCAGCCCTTTGGCGTTCAGCAGCGAGACGGTCTTCTCCGCATCGCCGTTCACGGAGTAGTGCAGGCTCAATTCGTTAAGGCCGAAATCGTCCTGGCCATCCACCGCCACGGTCACTTCTTCGACGGGATTCACCCGCGCGTCGCGTTGCGGGCGGGTGATACGCACGGTAGGCGGTTCGTCCTTCTCGGCTTCAATGAAATAATCCGGGCTGAGGCGCACATCCTCGCCCTGGTCGACCACGGCAATGTGATACATGCCGTCCTTGCGGATGGGCACGCTGGCGCTGCGCAGGCCGTTTTCGCCGGAGCGCAGCAGCACCTTGGTGCCATCGTCGAACAGCAGAGCGCCGTTCACCAGCGGCCGGTCGGTCTCTACGGCCACGTCGGCATCGGTGCCTTCCACAGCGCGCAGATCGCCTCCGGGATCTTCGACTTTGTCCTTCATGCCGGTCCAGCCTGGGAAATGATAAGTGACTTTGAGCTTCTTGATGCCGGGCAGGTCGACGACCTTTAGATGGTATTGTTTGGAACGAACGCCACCGGCTTCCACGTAGTAGTCGAGTGACTCGGGCACGCCGGCGATCAGAAACTCGTAACCCGGCCCGCTTAGCTGCGGACGCATGTCGGCCTGTTCCCACTTCGATGAGCTGGCGTACTTTGCGAACATGCGCACGCGCTGCGCCTGGAAGCCCTTCAATTGCGCGCCGATCGACTGATCCGCGAGGCGTCGTACCGTGCGATTGCCGGGCTCGACAGAGATGTCATAATATGGCGCGAGTTCGCCCTTGGGCAGCCTGCCCCAGAGCAGCGAGGTGCCGTAACCCAGGAATCCGGGACCGGACGTGCCCAGCCAGATGAGCACCGCCAGCGATCCGGCAGCGCCGGCGACGAAGCTGAGGATGCGATTGCGTCCGGCCACGAGCGTGGGCTCGGCTTGGCGCGTGACTTCCAGCGTGTCGGCGGCCAGCAAGGGCAGAAACGGATCTTCGGGATTGGTGCGGGCGCGCTCGGTGAAGGTGAGCAGGCGCTCTTCGAACGCGGGGAATTTGCGCTCGGTTTCGCGCGCGGCATGCCGCCGGTTAAGGCGGAGCAGGGGGACCACCAGCCCGATGCCCAGTGCGAGGGCCAGCGCCACGAAGAGCAATACGCGGGCGCTGGTCACGCTGGGATCGGAGAAGGCGAAGAAGTTGGCCAGCAGCACCGCCAGCACCGTGAAGACGAGTGCCGCGGCCGCGGTGATGGCCGCGCCCTTCGTGACGGCCAGAAGTCGCAAGCGCCGCTCGACGCGGCGTAAGTATTCGGTCAATCCGGTTAATGGATTCATGAGTAGCTCTCAGCTCTAGCTGCTTTCAGCTATCAGCCTGCTTCACCTTCTACCGTTAAATGGTGGTTACCCAATAATGATTCGGCTACGGCCAGCGCCAGAACAGCTATCAGGATATACCACCAAAACTCCAATGGTTTAGGCGCTTCGGTTTCCCCTCTGGAAGTTGCATTCTGCGGCCCCTGAGCCGTATTCTGCCACAACGCCAGCGTGTCCGCCGAAATCACATCCAGGTCGGACTCGTGCCGGTCCGCATTTACCGCTACCAGTTCGTGCCGACCATTGGGCCGCTTCACATCGTAAAACCCAGCGATAGACAGAGGCATATTCTGCGCGCGGGCAGCTTCGTCGAGGGTCAGCGCGCGCTCGCCTTTGGGGTCCAGGATTTCCACCGCTGCACCCTGCTCCTTGGCCTGCCGCAATTCCAGGTACGATCCCACCACGTAATTGCCGGGGCCTTCCTCCTGGCGCGCCAGATAGTTGGCGGTGTGTTCGATGAACGGCACGAAGGAAGCATGCAGCGGAAAATCGTTCGAGATATTGTCGAAGGTGGAAGCGAAGACCAGCACGCGCCCTTCGCCTAGCTGCTTCTCGAGCAGCAGCGGGGTATCGTCGCCGAGGCGGGCGGCCACGCGGGCTGCGCCCGGATTCACGCGCACGGCCTGGTAGAACTTCACGTCGTCCCAGCGTTGCGCGTTGCGAATCGACGGGTGACCGGCGTCCAGCCAGGCGGCGGATTGGAAGAGGGCGCCATCGCGGCCATAATAGCGTGGCTCGACGATGGCCTCGTCGAACACCGGTACACGATTGCGCAAGGCCGACTCGCGTCCCAATGCCACCAGCAGCGATCCGCCGCTGCGCACGTAGTCGCGCAACGCAGCTTCAAAGCTGGCGGGCAGCGACCCGACATCGGAAAGCACCACGAACGCGTACTTATGCAGATCGAGATTGGCGCTCTGCTCCACCGGCACGGCATCCAGCGCATAGGCCGATTCGGCGGCGGCTTCCAGAGCGGTGCGGAAGTACAGCGCGTCGCGCTGGTTGCGCCCTTCGTGCACGAACAATACGCGGCGCGCTTCGGCGCGTTCCACCGAGAAATAGAAGTGGTCGTCGTCCGGCAGCTTGTCGGCGGAATCGATGCGGACCTCGCCGCGATTCAGCCCAAAGGGCAGATCCGCCGGCAGGAATTCCGCGGTGGCGCGTCCGCCGGCCGGAACGTCGATGGACTTCGAGTCGATCTCGCGGCCGTTCAGCACCAGGGTGGCGCGGCGCTTGGCCTGCTCGGTTCCGTAGCCCGCGATGGTGGCTTCGACGCGCGTTTTTCCGGAGCCATAGACTCTGCGTGGCGCGTTGACGCTCTCGACGGCGAAATTGGCGGCGCGCCGGTCGGCCACGGGATGCGCAATCAGCCGGACGCTATCGCCCAGACGCAGATCCGCGAAATTGGCCGGCAGCGACGATTTCTGCATGTCGGAGAACAGATGCGCCTCGACCGGCATACGGCCGGCTTGAGCACTCGCTTGAGCACCCGTTTGAGCAATAGACCGCAGCGCGCGGGAAAGCTCCGCGTAAGAGCTGCGCGTGTCAGTAAGCTCGATGGTCCCGATGGCCGCGGCCGAATCGCCCATCACATGCACTTGAGAGCCGAAGGCCAGCACCTGTAGCTTGTCCCGATCGCGCAGCCTCGATGCCACCTCGGCCGCTTCGCGCTTGGCGCGCGCCAGGCGATCGTCATCCCGCATGCTGAAAGAATTGTCGATGGCCAATACGATCAGCTTGGGACCGCCCGCCAATGCCGCCAGGCGCGATTGCAGGAACGGGCGTGCAAACGCCAAGGCCAACAGTGCGATCACCGCCGCGCGCAAGGCGAGCAGCAGCAGATGTTGCAAGCGCCGGTGCCTGATGGAGCTTTGGGTGCGGCGTTCGAAGAACATCAACGAAGCGAATGGTAGGGGGGTGGTCTTGTGTTTGCGGAGCAGGTGCAGCCACACCGGCAGGCCCACCGCCACGGTGCCCGCTAATGCCCAGGGAACCAGGAATCCCATTTACATCCTCCCCTGCCGCACGCCCAGGTACTCGCGCAGTCCTTCGTCGAGCGGCCGGCCGGTGTCCATCAGGAAGTAATCCAGGCCCGCGCCTTTGGCTTGGTCGCGCAGTGCTTGTATGTGCGCGTCGATCCTGTGGCGATATTCTCCGCGCGCATATTCGGGAGAGACCTCCAGCGTGCCGCTGGTCTCCATGTCGGTGAGCAGCACAGGCTCGCGGAACTTGGGCTCGATCTCCTGTGGGTCGAGGACGTGGAACAGAATCACCTCGTTGCCGCGAAAACGGAGCGGCTCGATAGTCTTGACGATCGTCTCCGGGCGCTCGTAGTAATCCGAAATCACCACTACCAGGCCGCGGCGGCGGGTAAAGTCCAGGAAGTGTACGAAGGGTTTGGCGAAGTCTGTGCGCGTACCAGGCTGGGCTTTCTCGATGGCATGCAGCAAGCGGAATAGCTGGCCTTGGCGGGCGGATGGCGCGACGTAGTTCTGCACATCTTCGTCGAACACGATGAGGCCGGCGGCGTCGCGCTGGGCGTGCGCCAGGTAGCAGAGCGAAGCGGCCAGGAAGCGCGCGTAATCCAATTTGTTGACGGCATGCGAACCGTAGCTCATGGAAGCGCTGGCATCCAGCAGGATAAGCAGCTGCGTATTGGTTTCGCCGCGGTAGCGCTTCAGGTAGACGCGCTCGCTGCGCGCGAAAACGTTCCAATCTACGTGCCGCAGATCGTCGCCCGGCGTATAGGCGCGGTACTCGGCGAACTCCTGGCTAAAGCCGTAATCCGGCGACCGGTGCAGGCCCGCGATGAAACCGTCCACCACGGTCTTGGCAACTAAGTCGAGGCCCGAGATGGAGGCCAGCGTCGCCGGGTCTAGAAAGCGCTGTAACATGGCCTAAAAATGGCTGTAAGATGGGTGCTAGATTCCGGGTCCCGGGTGCTGGGCCCTAGCGTCTGGCTGCACCGGCGCCTGGCGCCATCTCACTCCTTCGGCGCTCCTTTGTATTCGAGTAAACGCTGGAGTATGTCGTCTTGTTTAAGACGGTCGGATTCCGCATGGAAATTTAACAGGATGCGGTGGCGCAGGACCGGGATATATAGCGCCCGTATGTCTTCGTAGGTCACATGATAGCGGCCTTTCATGAGCGCTCTGGCTTTGGCGGCGAGCACCAGGAACTGCGCGGCGCGCACGCTGGCGCCGTAGTTCACATACTTCTTGACGAAGTCGGGGGCGCTTTCGTCACTGCTGCGGCTGGCGCGCACCAGTTCGATGGCATAGCGCGCGATGGACTCGCCGATCGGCACCATGCGCACCAGTTGCTGGAAGTCCAGGATCTCTTCGGCGGTGGTCACTGGGTCGGCCTGCGCGATGTGCGTGGTAGTGGTTAGATCGACGACTTGCAGTTCCTCGTTCGCGCTCAGATAGCCGAGCACAGTGTTGAACAGGAAGCGATCCAACTGCGCTTCGGGCAGCGGGTAGGTGCCTTCCAGTTCGATGGGATTCTGGGTAGCCAGCACGAAGAACGGCGCAGGCAGCTTGTAATTGTTGCCGCGCACCGTGCAGGCGAGTTCCTGCATCGCTTCGAGGAGTGCCGACTGCGTCTTGGGCGGCGTGCGATTGATTTCGTCCGCCAGCAACACGTTGGCGAAAATGGGGCCCTTGACGAAGGTCCACGTGCGATGGCCGGTAGTGGGATCTTCCTCGATGATATCGGTGCCGGTGATGTCGGACGGCATCAGGTCCGGCGTGAACTGGATGCGTTTGAACAGCAGGCCCAGGGTTTGCGCCATGGTACGCACGAGCAGCGTCTTCGCGGTGCCGGGTAAGCCCGTGATCAGGCAGTGGCCGCCCACAAACAGTGCGATCATCACCTGCTCCAGCACCTCTTCCTGTCCAACGATCACGCGGCGGACCTGGCGCACAATTTCCGCCTGCACCTCCCGGAACCGGCCGATGCGGCCGCGCAAGGCGTCAGGTTCTAACTGATGTGTCACAGTGGTTGACATATAGTTGTGAGTCTCATTTCGACAACTCCAGCAGCATTTTCTGCGCAGGCCGGAATCCGGGGGCGGACTCCAGCGAGAGCAACAATTCGTCTTTGGCGGCGTCCGGACGGTTCGCTGTGCGGTAAGCCTTCGCCAGATTGAAGTGCGATGCCGCCGGATCGGTGGGCGCCTTAGCCAACACCGCTTGATACTCGCGGATGGCCCCGGCGGTGTTACCCAGACTGAGCCATAAGTCGCCCAAGCGGCGATGCAGATCCTCGTCGATGGGCTGAATGTAGTTTAGCCGGTCGAGCACTTCAGCCGCTTCCTTCCGATTGCCGGCCTCTTCGAGGAGGGTGGCCAATTGTTTCAGTGTATCAGGGCTGCGTCCGCCCTCTCTGGCGTAGCGTTCCAGTTGTCCGATGGCGATCTTCTTGTCGCCCTTCGCCAGGTAGGCGTCGGCAAGAAACTGATAGACGTTGCCGGTCTCGACGTAGTCGGGATATGTGTCGCGAATGGCCGATGCGTCGCGGATCATGTCTTCGTAATTGTGCGCCTTGTATTCGGCCGCGACTTCCTTCAACTGGTCGCGCCACTTGTCGAATCCATCTACAGTCTTCTTTGTTTCGGCGGTTAGCGCAGCCATGAAGCGCCTGTCGAATTCTTCCGGCTTGATGCCGAGCTCTTTCTCGATCGCCTCGGGAGTGGAAGCGCCGGCGGCAAAGTCATGAATCATGGCCAGCAGCTTCGGCCAACCCCACTCGCGGTCGATATAGTCGCACATGCGGCCCGCCTCGAAGTAGGACACCACCACCTGAGTGGGATACTCGGGGCGCACAAAGCCGCGGTCCAATTCCGCCACGGGCAGCAGCTTCTTGTCCTTGATCGCCATGATGACATGCGGGTCGAGACGGTCGCCCCATTCGGGCGAGACAGCCGTTTCTTCATGCACCGCCAGCCCTTCGGTAAACCAGCGCGGCACGCGGAAATTGGTCATGTTCAGGACATACACATGGCTGAATTCGTGCCACATCGTGCTGGCCCAGTGAAACGTTCCAGGCGGACGGCCCGAGGGACTGTCCATCGCCACCACGTAACCGAAGGTCACGCCCAGCGCGCCCAGGCCGGGCATGCCCATGGTGCGCACGGCGAAGTCTTCATGATCGGGGTAAACTTCCACCTGCACCGGCCGATCCAGCTTGAAATCATACTTCTTGTCGTAAGTGGCTAACGCGCGCAGCATCTCAGCTTCGAAGTAAGGATGCAACAACTCTGCTTCTTTCTTGTGAAGACGCAGGACGGTTCTGTCCGTCTTGTAAGTGACGAAGTTTTTGTAGCTATCCATCAGTCGGAGCGTGTTCACAGTGGCGGCGTCTCTGTATTGGTTCTCGTAACACAGCTCCAGCTCAGTGCGGGCTTCTTCTTCGTGGCCGAGACGCATCAGGTTGATGCCTAACTGCGAGTGTGCGCTCCATAAGTCCGGCTGTGCGGCGATAGCTTTGCGAAATAGTTTGATACCTTCTTCATAACGGCGATTCAGCACAAAGATGCGGGCCGCGGTTTCGTATGCCGCGCCCTCGTGCGGATCCCAGGGAGTGTCGGGTTTGTCGTTGAGCCAGTCGATGGTGGCGAGGATGGCTTTGGCTTCGGTGGCATTCGCCGACATGGCCAGGGCCTTGTGGGCTTCTTCGGCGGCCTTGGCCGGATTGTTATCTTCGAGCGCCAGCCGAGCCAGCAGTTCCTGCGCATCCACCAGATGGGAATCGGCCTCCAGCGCCTGGCGCGCGAAATGCGTGGCTTGCGCCTCGAAACCGTCGGCCGCGACCAGGGCCATACCTAGCAAAGCGTCCGCGCGCTTCGGCTGGATTTCGAGGGCTTCGTTGAAGAGCTTGGATGCCTCGGGCGCGTTAAAGCGTTCCAGAAACAACCGGCCCCAGCGGACGCGGTACTCGGCGTTGCGCGGATGCGCGGCGACGAGGGCCCTAAAGGCGTCGTTCGATTCGACATAGCGGTGTTGTTTCCACAGCGACTCGGCCTGGGCTAGAGTCGGCGCCAGAGTCTGCCCGGTAAGCCCGGCGGTCGCGCACAGAATGGCCGGCAGGATCGTTCGGAGTCTCATTTGTCGATCTCCTCCTGAGTCTGCGCCAATTTCAATAAGAGCGCGCCAAGCTGTTTCTTATACTCGTCGGGCGGAATGGCGGCCTTCTCGTATTTGAGCTTGTCGATCTGCTGTTCCAACTCGTCTTTCTTAGCCAGTAGCTGAAGCTTGGCGGGGTCCTTCGCGGCCATGGCTGTCGCGCCGATTCGCAACAGAGGGAATTGAGCGGCCAGCATCCCTTCACCGTTTTCAGGCGAGGGCGCACGCACGCCTTCGCCCTTGCCCGTGTCTTCCAGCACGGCGTGCTCCGTAGCCAGGCGGTTCTGCGATTCGTAAAACGCGACTGTCTTCTTGTCGGCAAAACGGAAGGCTTCGAGCGCGGAGACCACGTCGTTCTTGTCGCTGTCGGCGGCGGGATCGCCCAACGCCTCCACCCAGTAGCGCGCAAAAATGGTAACATTCTTTTCGGTCCCGTTCTTAGTGGCGGCAATGACAACGCGGTTGGGCTTGCGCAGGAATTCGATGGCGCCCCCGCTAGAACTAGTCATGTCGACGACGAGCTGGCGCGAGGCTGGGATGCGGTCCAGCAATGTGGCCAGCTCCGAGGCGGTCAAATCGGGACCGGGCAAATTGATCTTGTACTCATAGCCATCGAAGCTGCCATGGCCGATGAGCATGAGCACGAAAGCGTCCTGCGGCTTGGCCTGCTTGGCGATACCATCCAGCGTGGCGCGGACCTGCTCGCGGGTGGCGTTCACCAATGTTTCGACTTTGGAATCGGGGCTGGTCTTAACCGCCTTCTCTATGTCTTTGGCCCACATGGCGAAGTGTTGCTCGTAGTCGGGCTCGCCGCCCAGACCGGTGACTGTGACGTAGTAAGTGGTCGCGTGGAGGGACGCGGCTGTGAGAAGGAGGGTTAATAACAGCCTCATACCACACCCCATCTTCGCCGCAGCACCCACTCGGAGCCGCGCAGCAGCAGCGCCAGCAAGAAGACCGCGGGCATGTCCCAGAGATCCTTGGTTTCGCGTGTAGTGATGCCGGCATCCGAATAGGAAATTTCGTCCGCGAGACGGCCGGCGTTGGAAGCGCTGTAATACCGGCCGCCGGTCTGATTGGCCAGCGTTTGCAGCAGTTCGCGATTCTGCGCGGTGTGGAAGTTTTCGGCCACGCCATCTTCGCGGCGGAAGATTGCCACGCCGCGTCCGAGTTCTTCCGTATCGCGCCCAGCCACGATTTCGGCCACATACGAGCCCGGCTTCTCTGCGTTCCAATCCGCGGTGTATGCGCCTTCTTCGGTGGGGAGCGGCGTCATCTCGACGCTGCTGGCGGCTCCGTCCGGCCCCACGATGTGGGCTTCAACTACCGCGTTCGGCACGGGCTTAAACGCCTTATCGCGCACCTCGGCGCGCAGCGTGACTTTAGTTTCATCCGGCAATACGGCGCGCGGCGTGGAAGCGGCGACCCGGCCCGGGCTATCGGACACCAGGTAGCGCATTAACTGTTGCCAGAAGGTTTTGTGTGTGATGTCGGTATGGTCCTGCCACATCACCCATCGCCATGTGCCGGATGTGGCGAAGACCGCGGTGCGGCCGCGCCCATAGTTCTCGGTGACCAATAGCGGCATGCGATGGCGGCCGGCTGGCACGACGTCCATTAAGACCACCGCGCCGGGCTTGGCCTCGCCGACGTCGTTATAATTGGCTATCTGCGGCATGCTGGCCCAGCGCGCGGCGTTGCGCTCGGGATCCTCGACCAGCCGGCAGATCAGGCTGCCGCGGCCTTGGGCGGTCAATTCGAAGTTCGAAAAATCGCGGTGGAACGTGCCTTTGTTTTCCGGAATCTGCACCGGCACCAACTCGGCCAATGGCGAGTGCGCGTAGCCGCCTTCGGACAGCGCGAAGCGTCCGCCCAGAAACAGAATGCCGCCTCCGCGGCGGTTGGCGAATTCGCGGATCAAGTCCTGTTGCGTTTGTGTGAAGTAGTTGGCTTCCACGCTGCCGACGATGAGGCCGTCAAAGGCGAACAACTCTTCGGGCTTGGCGGGGAATCCATCTGCGAGCTCATGCTCGTCGGAAAAGCCCTGCCGGTAGATCTTGTTCTGGGTGGTGCGCAGCATCGAAGCCAGCTGCAGGCTGCGGTCGTCTTCGGCGGCGCGGCGGATGAATTTGAATTCCCAGCGCGGCTCGCCTTCCATATAAAGGATACGCGGCTTACGCGTCTCGACGTCGACCAGCCGGCGCAGCGAGTTGTTGTTGCGATTCTCTTCGCCCGGCAGCGGATCGATGGAAATCTCTAGCGTCTTAGGCCCGGCCAGACCGGCGTTGAACAGCACCGGCTCGCTTTGCGGAGCGCCGTCCGTTTTCAATTGTACTTCGCGCGAGGCGATCGTTTTGCCGGCGTCATGCACCGAGAGAAGCGCCTTCTGGCCCGCATAACCATATTGGCGAAATGTAACCAGCGCGCTCAAGCGGGAATCGGCCAGTGCGTGCGCGGGTAGCACGGCGTCCGTGATTTCGATGTCCTTTTCGGCTTTTTCGCGGCCGAAGCCGATGGTGTGTACGGGAATGCGCCGCTGCCGGATTTGCGAGATCGTATCCAGATCGATACCGCCGGAGTTATCTGCGCCATCCGACAGCAGCACCACCGCGCCCAGCGGCAAAGTGGACGATTCCGCGAGCACCTGCTGCAAGCTGTCGCCCAGGCGCGTAGCCGGCTCCGACGCGGTGAGCTGGCTGGTTTTTTGGATGCGCTCGGCGTCTTTGCCGAAGCGATAGATGCGCACCTGAAACTTCTGTCCCAGTGCGGCCAGCAGGTTGCGGTCGAGCACGCGAGCGGCCTGCGCGCTACGCGTTGAGGATCCCTCCTGGATGGCCATGCTGCGCGAATCGTCGACCAGCACCGCGACCACGTTCTGCTGCGGCCGCAAGGTGGCGATGCTGATGGCCGGGTGCCACAGCAGGAACAGGAGCAGCGCGATCATAGCCGTCTCGAGCAGCCAAATCACTGTCGGACGTGCGCCGGTGAGCGACCCGCGGTTGCGCCGCACGTGCCAGAGCAGCAACCCCCCGGCCGCCATCACACCCAACGCCAGAATCCACGCCGGCCAGGACCCCAACAGCACGAATTGCCCCTTTTGGAAAACCGCGCCGGGATATTTGAAGAGAAACTCGAACATGATGGCCTTCGGATTCCAGTGTGTCTTTAGTGCGTCATGGCGTAAATAATGTAGTTGATCCCCATGCGATAAGCTTGCGAAGTGTACCGCTCGGGGTAGCGCGGATGGTCGGCCCATTCCCAGGCGTCGCCATTATCCTGGTTGAAGCAGATGGCCACCATCACCCGCCCGGCGTCGTCGTAAATGCCGCGCCAGTGGGCCGTTTTGCCGTCCTTCTCCCAGATACGGCCGGTGTACCAATATTGTATGCCGGGCACTTGAATCCGCTCGCCTATGTCGTATAGGACGTGGAAGATGGGATCCTGGTTATCGATTTCCACGATGGGGCGGTCCGGGAACACACGCCGGATGCTTTCCAGGAAGACGTTCCATTCGCCGCTGCCGTGGAAGTCGTCGCACATGAAGAAGCCGCCGCGCAGCAGATATTCGCGCATCTGGGCGCATTCGGCGTCGGTCCAGTCCGAGTGGCCCATTTCGACCGCGTACAGCCAGGGCCAGTTGAAAACTTCGTCGCCGTCGAGGTCCACTACCTGTTCGGATGAACGTGCGTGGATGCGGGTGAGCCGGCGCACGCCTTGCACGAACTGGCGATCGGCCTTGGGGTAATCGGTGGGCCAACTGCCGACCTGGCCGAAAACGCTGGCATGCCTGCCGGATGGATACATCAGCCGCGTGAAGGCCCATTCGGTCTTTTCGTAGGCGTCGGGCGGCACAGGAACGTGGTCGTCTTCCATTTCGGG
Organism: Bryobacteraceae bacterium; assembly: GCA_035511215.1. Taxonomy (GTDB): domain Bacteria; phylum Acidobacteriota; class Terriglobia; order Bryobacterales; family Bryobacteraceae; genus Bog-159. The sequence continues at coordinate 15,880 of DATKFU010000026.1, forward strand.
AAACTGGCGGAAAGTGGCCTGGAGGGCGAACAACGCCGTCACCGAAAACGCCACAAGACTACCGCGGATGAGCAAGCGGCGGCGCATTTGGACGAGGCCCTCGTATGTTTTTCAGGATAGCATGCGGGGCCGGTTTGCCGGTTGCTCACGGGCCCGTGCCTTGATGAAGGGCCGCGTGCCATGGTTGCGCGAGTCCACCTGCCCCACCTGAGGTCTCTCTTCTGGATACTGTGGCTGCTGAACATGATCTTCATTTTCCGTGTTTTCCTCAAGCCCCTGGCGCTTGCGGATGCGCTATCCTGAGAGCTGACAGATGCCCGCAAGCGAAATGATCGAGACGATTCCCATGGCGACTGGGGCCGATGGAGTGATCCGCGTAAGTGGTACACGCGTGACACTCGATTCGATTCTGCTGGCCTTTAACGAGGGCGCAACGCCGGAAGAGACCGCACAACAGTACCCGACCGTTCCTTTGGCGGACATCTACCACCTGATCGGCTACTACCTTCGTCATACTGCCGAAATGGAAGAATACCTCCGCAGGCGTATACGCGAGTCGCAGGAAGCGCAGCGGCAGAACGAGGCACGCTGGAGGCCCGACGGCGTTCGCCAACGCTTGTTGGCTCGACGGTCAAACCGCGCATGAGCCGATGACAGGCCGATATCGTGCGCTGGCTCGCCGACGAGAATTTGAACAACGACATTGTTCGCGGCTTACTGCGCCGCAAGCCGGCTCTCGACATCCTCCGAGTGCAGGACGCCGGTCTGTCGGGCATGGACGACTCGTCCCTGTTTGCTTGGGCAGCGACGCAGGATCGCGTACTGATCACCCATGACGTCAGCACTATGACGGCGCATGCCTGGCGTGTTTGAGGTCAGCCGCTCAGTTCCAGTTTCGGCCCTAATCGAGGACATCCTGCTGCTGTCGGACTGCGGTAACGAAGGAGAATGGGAAGGCCAGGTCCGTTATCTTCCGCTCCGGTGAGGCCTCTAAGCTACCACTAATGCTCCCGGAGCCCGCGGGCGTCGCACATGAAGAAGCCGCCGCGCATCAGGTATTCGCGCATCTGGGCGCACTCAGCGTCGGTCAGGCTCCAATGCCCGACCTTGACCGGAGCGGGGCCGGTTTGCCGGAGTTCAGCGGCGGAGTGCGCTCCGCATTCTTGCGCCCATTGAGCAACCTGGGCAGCTGTTGCGCCTCAGTTATAATGGAAATGGCCATGACGATCGAAGAGCGGTTCGAACGCATCGAGCACGTAACCGCCGGCCTTGCCGAGGAACGCCGCAAAGACCGCGAGGAGTTCCGCGCCCTCTGGCGCGACACGCAGCGCCAACTTAACGAGCTCACCATCCGTGTCGTCGAAGTCGACGACCGCCTCGGCGCGCGCATCGGCGAGCTGGCGGAGCAAGCCGCCCTCCGCGACCGCGAGACAGACCGCCGCTTCCGCGAGACTGACTCGCGCATCGACAAGCTGGTAATCGCCATCGGCGAGTGGATGGCCCGCCAGCCAAACCCGCAGTAGCGGGCTCCAGCACGCCCCATCAGGAAAACCCAAGGCCCGGTTTCGGAACCAGCGCAGCCCGGACGCCCGCCGTACTCTATAATAGGGTGTTAAATCCCCAATTGAAGGAGCATGGATGCCTGCGAAGCGGATTGGTATACTCACCGGCGGCGGAGACGTGCCGGGCCTGAATTCCGTCATCAAGACTGTAGTTTACAGAGGAAGCGAAATCGATTGCGAAGTCATCGGTGTTCGCCGTGGCTGGGAGGGCCTGACGCATGTGAATCTGGACGATCCGGCGAGCCGGGCGCGCTATATTCTGCCACTCAATCGCGAGAACACGCGCACGATCGACCGCACCGGCGGTACCTATCTGCATAGTTCCCGCACCAACCCGGCCAAGATGAAGGCCCTGCCGCCGGTGGTGAAGGGCCTGGAGTTTCCCAAGTCCGAAGTCACCAAGAAGGGCGTTACTTCGGTGGTCTACGACATGACCGCCCGCGTGTTGAAGAACGTGGAAACCCTGGGACTCGATTGCCTGATCGCGATCGGCGGCGACGACACCTTGAGCTATGCCGCGCGGTTGGATTCCGAAGGCTTCAAGGTGATCGCCATCCCGAAGACCATGGATAACGACGTGCGCAACACCGAGTATTGCATCGGGTTTTCAACGGCCATTACGCGCGCGACGGAAGCCATCGAGCGCCAGCGCACCACCGTAGGCTCGCACGAGCGCATCGGCGTGTTCCGCATCTTCGGACGCGACGCCGGATATACCGCGCTGTACACGGCTTATGTAACTTCGATGCGGTGTTGCATCCCGGAATACAAATTCAATCTCCAGCACCTGATTGAGCTGCTGATTACCGACAAACAGTACAATCCGAGTAACTACGCCCTGATCATTCTGTCGGAGGGTGCCGAGTGGGAAGGTTACCAGGTAAAAGAAGTCGGCGAAGCGGATGCCTTCGGGCACAAGAAGAAGATGAACGTGGGCGAGGACCTGGCCGAGGAAATCAAGAAGTCCACCGGCGAAGAGACTATCGTCAGCGATCTGACTTACGACCTGCGCAGCGGCAGCCCCGACTTCGTGGACAAGATGGTGGCGTCGACGTTCGCCAGTATGGCGATGGATTGCATCCAGCAGGGTCAGCATGGCGTGATGATGGCCATTTCCGGCGGCTGCTATCAGGCGGTGCCCATACCGGACCCGAAATTAGGTTCGCGCCGTGTGGATCTGGAGACCATGTACAACACGCGGCGGTACCGGCCGAATTACGCGAATAAGTTGGGGCTGCCGATCTTTTTGACGCGCGCTTAAGCAAGCCGTCGTTGTTTGCCAGCCGCCGGCCTCGGCCCCCGTGCCGGCGCTTCAAGGCTAACGTTTAGCTGTGGGGCACCTCCCC
>DATKFU010000027.1:0-2154 GCA_035511215.1 Bryobacteraceae bacterium
CGCCGCGCCCGAATTTCCCGCGGCCGCGCGCAGGGTCTGCGGGATGGGCCCGATGACGTTGATGGGTTGATGCCCGACGAATGTGAGCACGGAACTGGTTCCGAGAATGAACATGAGCGCGATGATGGGCGCGGAGATGACCACGGATTGACCTATGGTGCGCGATGCGCCGCGGCATTCGCCGGCGAGGATGGCGACGTACTCAAAGCCGCTGAGCCCGCCGACGGTGATCTGGCCGAAGATGGCGACGCCGAACCAATCGAGCTTGGGCACTTGCCAGGGGAAAGGCGTGTAGGCGGCGATGCGGCCGCGCCACAGCGCCCAAAGCGGCAGAGCGAGCAGAATCGCGTAGGCCAGCAGTATGAGCATGCTGCCGATGTTGTGCAGCCACTTGCCGATATCGAGTCCGCGAACGGCCACCCACGCGATGGCCGCCATCACCGCGCCGGTGAGCGCGAGCGTGGCCAGTTTGCTGGCGGGGAGCCAGGCCCCGGATGGGCCGGCCATGTAAGAGATGTCGGTGGGGATGACGAAGACGATGGAGGCGGTGCTGACAATGGCGTAAACCCACAGGTTCCACGCGGTGAGGAAGCCGGCCATTTCGCCGAAGCCCTCTTTGGCCCATTGATAGAGTCCGCCTTCGAGCGGCATCAGGCGGTTGAGATAGATCACGACCGCGGCCAGCGGCAGATAAAAAAGCGCGATGGCGACCAGCCAGAAGACGGCCTCGGAGTTTCCGAGCTTGGCGGCGATGCCGACCCAGGCGGAGCCGACTACGCATAGAATCTGGGCGAAGACGAGGTCGCGGAGGCCGAGCTCTTTGCGAAGACTGGCTTGTTCGGAGTTAGCGGCCTGCACGGTTCACCAATGATGACACAGGTTCTGAGATGGGAGGAGATTCGAGAAATCGATTTCGACGCTGAGACGCGGAGACGCAGAGATTAGCGCGGCGTTCCTACACAGTAAGAGCATCAAGGTCGGCTTCTTGACGGACGAGAGGCTTAGTGCGGGAATATTTTCATAGGAAGGTCCGCTGGGCGGTCTAATTGTTGGCCGCTGCCGCGGTGGAATCTCCCACTGTGTTAGTCAACACCACCGAGACAGAGCTGAGTGAGACACTTCCGGTGAACGTGAATGGCAGCGTCAAGCTGAACTGCCCGCCAAATGGCGCCGCGGGTGAGCTTTGAAACCAGGCGTTCGCCGCGGCGGTAAGCGGAACGGTTATCTGCGATGTTTGCAAAGTAGTCCCGGACGCTGGTTGGAAGGCCAAGCTCACTTGCGTCAATTCGCGCGTGTCAGTCACGGCCGTGATCTGTACCTGGACTCCTCCGGTGGTCGGAACTAACGCGATGGTCCCGATGACCGGCGGGGCGGGGTTTATTTGTACGGTTTGTAACAAACCATTGGGGACTGGCAAGGATGAGCCCCCAGCCTGAAGGGAAACGATGTTTAACGTAATCGTTCCGGCGACGCTGCCCGTCTGCACCGCAAGCTGGGAAGCGCCAAAGGTCGCTTGCGTGGCGTTTGCTGGAATGGTGAATGTGGCGGTCCGGCCGCCTGTCGAGAACTGTATCGAAGGATCATCCAGCGGATTCGGTCCGCCAGGAGCAAACGACAGGCTCACCGTTCCGGTGATCGGCGACGGGAATGGGTCTGACAATGTGATTTGCACCGGCGGCTGCTGCAATGGCTGCATGGCGCCGGAGAATCCGCTGATGGAGATGGCGGGAAGGGCCGGCAGGCTGACCACGATGCTGCTTACGCGGGTTGCCGTGATGTTCGCCGCATCACTCACCTGGACTGTAAAGTTGAAGGTTCCCGGGGTCCCCGGCGTTCCGCCGATCAGGCCCGAGGCGGCGTTTAGGGAAAGGCCGTCAGGCAAGGCGCCTTGAGTAATGCTCCACGAATATGGCGCCTGCCCGCCGGAGGCCTGCATAGTAAAGCTGTACGATGCGCCTGCCGTGGCGTTGGGGAGTGAGGCCGGCGTGGTGAATGTGAGACCGGCGCCAATCGAAAGCGTGAACTGCTGCTGCGCCGTCACGCTGTTGGCATCGGTAACAGTGACCGTGAAGGTGAAATTGCCGGTCACTGTGGGCGTCCCGGCGAGGACGCCGCTGGACACCGCCAGCGAGAGGCCATTCGGCAGGGAACCCG
>DATKFU010000028.1:0-12350 GCA_035511215.1 Bryobacteraceae bacterium
GCCATCTGTCCGATGCCGGTTTCCGAGCGCACGCGCTTGGCCACGCTGAAGGCGCGCTCCAGCAGGCCCTCCAGCCATCCGCAGAGAACGCCCTCGGACTTCGCGACGCCGTAGGCGTTCTTGAGCTGCCCCAGAATCTGCGGCTCGCCCACCACCATCGAATCCAGGCTGGAGGCCACGCGGAACAGGTGGTGGATGGCGTTCTGCCCTTCGTGCCGGTAGAGGTACGGCGCGATGGAGGCGGGCGCGACCATGCGCGATTCGCGCAGAAACTCGTCGACCAGCGCCTGCGGGTCCACCGGATCGTCGGTGGTGACGGTGATCTCCACGCGGTTGCAGGTGGATAGGATGCAGGCTTCCGAGACGCCCGCGCGCGATTTCAGAGACTGCAAGGCCGCGGGCAGGGCGGGCTCCGGAAAGGCCAGACATTCCCGCACCTCGACGGGCGCGGTCTTGTGGCTGACGCCTGTGACCAGTAGCTTCATGGCTTCAGCAGCCAGCTTCCCAGCCGCGCATGCGCCACCCAGGTGACGGCCGACAACCCCACCACCACGATCACCATGATGGCGGCCTTGCGCCCACGCCACCCGGCGGTGACGCGCAGAAAGACCATGGCCAGGTAGCAGCCCCAGGTGATGAACGAGATGGCGATGGCCGGCTGGCTGATCCATTGCCTCTTGTGCTCGATGAAGGCCCAGGTGGTGGCGGCGATCACCGCCAGCGTCATCAGCACGAAACCCAGCGCCATGGACCGGGAGATCAATTCGTCCAGCGTGCCCAGCGGCGGCAGGCGGTAATAAAGCTTGCGCGGCTTCTTGCGCTTGAGCTCGCGCTCCTGGAACAGATACAGCAGCGAGGCTCCCGCGGTGAATGCCAGCGCGGCGAAACCCAGCAAAACCAGGGTGATGTGCACGTCCAGCCAGGCGTTGCGGATGACCGGGCTCGACCAGGCGTCCACAGGGTTGCCGAGCGTGGCCACCAGCGTCATAACGAAGATCAGGGGGAAGATGAAGACGCTGAGACTTTCGGTTTTGTAGCGCCAATAGACGAACAGGAACAGCGCGGTGATGAGGAAGGCGCACATGGAAAGCGTTTCGTAGAAATTGGCGATGGGGCAGTGATGCATGAGGAGCCCCTCTTCCACGATGGAGACGCAGTGCAGGACGGCGCCGATGGAAATCGCGGTGAGGGAAACCCGGAACAGGTGTTCGCGTTTGCGGACCAGCGTGAGGATGGCGTGCAGCAGGCCGAGCGAGTACAGGGCCGCGGCCACGCGCAGCCAGATGACACTCATTTCAGCCATGAAGGGTGCCGTTCAAGGGTCGATTAAGTAATAGTATAACGTGGGGACCGAGTGGGGCACCGTCGAAAACACCGAGTGGGGCAGGACTCCAGTCCCGCAGGCCGACGTGGACGTCGGCCTGCGGGTCCTGGAGGACCCGCGCAGGACTGGAGTCCTGCCCCACATTCGGTTTTCATCATCTTTGGTGGCCCGCAGGGCCATGAGGACAGGCTCGGAGCCTGCAGCGGCCTCGCAGGCCGCCAACGCGCGCAGCGCGTTCACGTGGCCAGCAAAAACGAGCCAGCCAAAATCTTTATCTTCGGTCAGAAGTATACGGTTCTCGGCCAGCGCAAGCTCCATTACATCCTGGTCCACGGAACGCTGCTGAAAGTCGCTCACCGCGAGCACATCATGGCCTTGTGCGCGCAGAGATCGAACTGCGGCGAAATCGCAGCATTCATCCGCCAGGAAGCGCATTGGGCGGATTTATGGGGAACTGAGCGCCAGGACGGTTTCGTGCGCGATGGTGTCGGCCGCATAGGCGAGCGCCGCCCGAATGTCGTCCGCGGCCAAGCGGGGATATGCGTCCAGGAGATCTTCAATCACCGCATCCTCGGCGAGTTTGCGGAGTAAAAGCTCCACGGGCACGCGTGTTCCGCGAATCACAGCTTGCCCCGCATGATGCTTGGGTTGATCTCGATGCGATCCATCCGCCCAAGCCGCGATCACCGCGTGCCGCCCGTCGCCTCGCTCCACCAAAGGACCCCGCCATCTGATAGCATGTTGGCGGAATGAATCCGCGCACCATATATCAGGTCCTCGAAGAATCCGCGGCGCAGTTTGGCGACGCCCCCGCCCTGCGGCAGCCCTCCACGGGAAAAGGCGGGCAACGCGAGTATCTGACCTACTCGTGGAACCAGTACAAGACGGCTGCGCAGGAGATTGCCGCGGGCCTGCGCTCCATCGGCATCCGCAAAGGCGATGTGGTGGCGCTCGATTCAGAGACCCGCCTGGAGTTCTACCTGGCCGATCTCGGCATCCTGGCCGCCGGCAGCGTGGCCGCCGCGCTGTATCCCAGTTACCCGCCCAAGGACCTCATCCGCACGATTCAGAACTGCGGCGCGAAGGCGCTCTTCGTGGAGGGGCCCAAAATCCTGGAAGCGTTGCGCGCTGCGCCGGACATGCCGCGCGTCCTGCTTACGGGCGAGGCGGAAGGCGCGCTGTCACTCGATCAACTACGCGAGCGCGGGCGCCTGGCGCTTGCCGAGGACGCAGAGTACATGGCCCGCCTAAAGGCCGAAGTGACACCCGCCGACTACGCGATTCTGTATCTGACTTCGGGCGCCACCGGCGAGCCGAAGATGGCTCTGGTGACGCATGCGGCGGTAGTGGCGAACATGGACATGGCGCCGACCAGTTGGCCTATCGGACCCCAGGATGCCACGGTAGCCTTCCTACCTTCGGCGCACATTGCGCAGCGCATCGTTGGGGAGATGCTGCCGCTGCGCATGGGCACGCCGGTGAGCTTCTCGGAGAGCCTGCTCAAACTGCCGCAGGATATCCGGGAGGTACGGCCCACCGTGATGCTGGCGCCTCCGCGCATGTGGGAGCGCATTTACTCGACCATCTGCACCGAACTGCGCAAGCGCCCGGCAGTGGCCCGCAAAGCGTTTTACGGCGCTTTGGGCCTGGGGTTGGCGGCGGCCAACTACAAGCGCCAGGGCAAGACCGTGCCGGCGCGCATCCGGGTTCCGCTGAAGATGGCGGACCGGCTGTTCTTTCAGAAGGTGCGGGCACGCTTGGGCGGACGCCTGGCGATTGCGGCTTCCGGCGCCGCGCCGCTGAGCAAGGAACTCGCCGAATTCTACGAAGCGATCGGCATGCCGCTGGTGGAGGGCTACGGGTTGACAGAAGGCGGCGTGGTGACGCTAAACCCTCTCCAGCAGCCCAAGGCCGGCAGCATCGGCAAGGCGCTGCCCGGCGTCGAATTGCGCATCGCCGAACAGGACAGTGAACTGCTGATCAAGAGTGAGTGCGTGTTCTCCAAGTACCTGGGCGATCCCGAGGCCACTGCCGAAGTGCTGCGGGATGGCTGGCTGCACACTGGCGATATTGCGTTCATAGACGACGAGGGTTTCGTCTTCATCACCGGCCGCAAGAAGGAACTGATCGTCTCTTCCACCGGCAAGAAAATTCACCCGTCGCGCGTGGAGAGCCTGTTTAAGTTCGAACCGCTGATCAGCCAGATCATGCTGGTCGGCGACCGCCTGCCGTACCTGACGGCGCTGTTCACCATCAATCCCTCGGTGGCCGAAACGCTAAAAGGGATGGATATGCTGAAGGGCCACACTACAGCTGAGATGTCCGCCGCCGAGCCGGTGCAGAAGGAGATCCGCAAGGTGGTGGAGCGCGTGAACAAGCAACTGGCGCCCTTCGAGCAGATCCGCAAGTACCGCGTGCTGGGGCGCGATTTCAGCATCGAAGACGGGGAGCTGACGGCGACGATGAAAGTGCGGCGCGCGCGCGTGATGGAGAATTTCCGGGAGAGTATCGAGGAGTTGTACGCGGGCAAAGAAGCGTAGGGGCCGCTGATAGGCGGCTGCAGGATTGCCCAATGCCACTTTCTGGAATGCTGCATTAATTGTGGGGCGGGCCTCCAGGCCTGCGCGGGTCCTCCAGGACCCGCTCTTCGCTCAACGAAAGGAACTGTATCCGAGCACGAATAGGCCGGCGTGGACGCCTGCCGCAGGACTGGAGGCCTGCCTAAAATTAATGCAGCTGTTCGGTAGCGAGAGAGGTAAGTGGCATTGGGCAGGATTGCCCGCCCTCCTACTCGGCCGCGAAGGCCAGCAGCACATTCCCCGGCATTCCGCCCAACGCGCCGTATCCGGAATTGACAAAGAGCATCCCGCCGGCCACCACCGGTCCGCTGGCGCTCATCGATCCGCCGCGGGCCTTCACGCCATTTACCGTTGCAAAATCGCGCAAGGTGTCGAAGTCCCAGATCACCGCGCCGTCCACCGTATTGTAGGCGCGCAGATGCCCGTCCATCGAGCCGGAGAAGACCACGCCTGGAATCAGCGTCGCCGGGGCCATTTGGGCCGGCGTACATCCAAGGGTCCCCAGGCACTTGGGTTCCTCCGGCGGCGCGTACCAAGCCTTCTCGCCGGTCGCGATGCGGAGCGCAAACAGGCCGCCACCCAGCTTAGGATCGCCTCCTTCTACGGCGCCGCGCATGGTGAAGTCGGACAGAGGCACATATACGTTATCCGCGTCCGCGGCGGGACCGAACATGATGCCGCCCAGAATTCCGCCCTTACCGATGCGCCGCTGCCACACGATTTCGCCCTGGGCATCCGGGTCGAGCGCCCACATCACGCCGGACTTCTGCCCCACCAGCAGCAGGCGTTTGCCGCCGGGAAGCGAGACCAGGATGGGCGACGCGCCGATGTCCGTGTCCTCGCCCGGCTTTTCCGGACAGTTCACCTGGCCGGGAAGCACGCAGGCTACGTTCCAGTGGTCCGCCGGCGTCAGTTGCTTCGACCACAGCACTTTGCCCGTTTCCATATCGAGCGCCAGCACGGCGTCGCTGGCCGTGGTCTCGGGTCCCGAGTGTTCATTGCCCGTGCCCACGTAAAGCACTTTGCGCTTCACGTCGACAGTCGGAGCGGACCACACCGATACGCCGGACGGCCCCATCATTTGCGTGCCGGCGGAGTTCACGCGCGTGGGCTTCGGCTCGGGGATCGTGTAGGTCTTCCACAGGCGCTCGCCGTTGCGTGCGTCGAGCGCCACCACGCTGCCGCGCGCCGTGCAGCACTTGTATTTCGGGTCGCCGGCCGCCACGAACTCCTCTGCGCCGGTCGAAACCGGCACATACAGCCGCCCCTCGTAAAGCATCGGGCTCCCGGTGATGTGCGAAAACGGGTGCTCGTCCACGCGCGTCTTCCAGAGCAGCGCGCCGGTTTCCGCATCGAGAGCATACGTAATCGATTGCGCGTCGCCGAAATACACCGCGTTGCGCCCCTCGCCGTAGGACGCTACGTTGATGGCCGTACGCACGGTCTGGGCCGCCTTGAAGCTCCATATAGTGCACCCGGAGCGCGCGTTGAGCGCGTACACGACGCCGCCGGCGCTGCCCACAAACAGGCGCCCTCCCGCGGCGGAAGGCTGCCCCAGCGCCGACGTCGCGCCCGGAAATCCGAACGCCCACTTCAGCTTCAGCTTGCTCACCTGGGAGCGGTCCAGCCCAGCACCCGCCGCGCTTTGCATGCGGGTATTCTCCGGGTCCACGCTCCAACCGTGCCAGCCGCGCAGGTCCCCCAGGGACGGCGTCACCGACGGGCATATACCGCCGCTGACCTCCTCAGGCTCCTTGGCGCCCAGATAAGCGGCGATCATCATGCGCTGCATAACGGGTAGCGTGGCGGCCACCAGGATCATCTTGCCGGTCGTGAGGGCTTCGAAGATGCGCGCGCGCGACAGTTGCCGCAGCGCCTCGGGAGCCGGCGCGTGCGTCGCGCTGCCGGCTTTGTGGCACCCGGCGCAGTTCTTCTCGAAAAGCTCGGCGCCCGATTGCGGCCGCGCCCGTGGGACGGCCAGCGACACGGCCAGCCAGATCCATGCAAATTTTTTCATCGCTTGATCCTACGTTTGCGGTAACATGCTTGTCAAATGGAGTCAATTCTGGAATTGCGCGACCTGGTGAAACTCTTCCCCAACCAGCGCGCCGTGGATGGCATTTCGCTCAAAATTCCGCGCGGCGGATTCTACTCGCTGCTGGGGCCCTCGGGCTGCGGCAAGACCACCACGCTGCGCCTGATCGCGGGCTTCGAGCAGCCCACCTCCGGCGAAGTGCTGCTGGATGGCGCGGTGGTCAACGAGCAGAAACCTTACCAGCGCAACGTGAGCACCGTCTTCCAGAATTACGCCCTGTTCCCGCACCTGACGGCGGCCGAGAACATCGCGTTTGGGCTAAAGCGAAAGAATCAGCCGGACATCGAGCGCAAGGTGCGGGACGCGCTGGAGCTGGTGCGGCTGGCAGGGAAAGAAGCGCGCTATCCGGCGCAGCTTTCGGGCGGAGAACGGCAGCGCGTGGCGCTGGCGCGGTCGTTGGTGCTGCAGCCTGACGTGCTGCTGCTGGACGAACCGCTGGCGGCGCTCGATCCGAAGCTGCGCAAGCAGATGCGCCTGGAACTGAAGGAGATGCAGCGGCGCGTGGGAATCACGTTTCTGCTGGTGACGCACGACCAGGAAGAGGCGCTCTCCATGTCCGACCAGTTGGCGGTGATGAACGCGGGCGCGATCGAACAGGTGGGTACGCCGCAGGACGTCTACCTGCGCCCCAGCACGCGTTTCGTGGCCGGCTTTTTGGGCGCAGTCAATTGGATCGAAGGCATCGGCCTGCGCCCGGAAGTGACGCGCATCTCGCGCACGCTGCCATCGAACGGCGGGCGGTTCAGGCCCGCCACCGTCACCGGATCGGTCTTCCTGGGGAACTGCGTGCACGTGCTGACGCGCCTGGAGAGCGGCGAAGACGCCGTCGCCGAGATCCCGCGGAATAACGGTACCTACCAGGCGGGCGAAGCCATCCACGTCTGCTGGAATCCATCCGACGAGATGATTTTTCCATGAAAATGGCCTCGGGCTGGGAACGCCTGCGCGCGTGGTTTCTGCTGCCTGCCTGGATCTGGATGGCGGTGCTGTTTGCCGCGCCGTTCGCCATCGTCGTCGTCTACAGCCTGCTCACGCGTGGCGCCTACGGCGGCCTGGGCCTGCCCTGGACCATGGAGAACTACCAGCGGCTGTTCGATCCGCTGTATCTGGGCATCGTGCTGCGGTCTTTCGCGATGGCGGCCGCGACCACGGCCATCTGCCTGCTGCTGGGCTTTCCGCTGGCGTTGTTCATCTCGCGGGCGGGCAGCCGCAAGAACATTTACCTGCAACTGGTGATTCTGCCATTCTGGACCAGCTTCCTGGTGCGCCTCTACGCCTGGCTTTTCCTGCTGCGCGATACCGGCCTGATCAATACGGTGCTGCAGCACCTGGGCCTGATTCACGCTCCGCTGCCGTTGCTGTACAACGATGGCGCGGTACTGCTGGGATTGGTCTACGGCTATCTGCCCTTCATGGTGCTGCCCGTGTATGCCACGCTGGAGCGGCTGGACCCGGCGCTGGTGGAGGCCGCCGCCGACCTGGGCGCTAAGCCATGGCCGGCGCTGCTGCACGTGATTCTGCCGCTCTCGGCGCCAGGCATCCGCGCGGGCAGCATCCTGGTGTTCATTCCGGCGCTGGGCGCTTATCTGACGCCCGATCTGCTAGGCGGCGGCCGCACCGTGCTGATCGGCAACCTGGTACAGAACCAGTTCACCAACGCGCGCGACTGGCCCTTCGGCGCGGCCATCTCGGTTGGACTGATGGCGCTAGTGGGCTTGCTCGTGCTGCTGATGCTGCGCAGCGAGCGGGAGGGATTGGTATGAAGCGCTGGCTGGCTTTGTATGCCGCCGCGGTGTACCTCTTCTTGCATTTGCCGCTGGTGATTCTAGCCGTTTTCAGCTTTAATTCGTCGCGCTTCACGGTGTGGCAGGGTTTCTCACTGCAGTGGTATCGCGCGATTTTTCAGGACCAGCAGCTTGCCGAATCCGCTTGGAACAGCGTGATCATCGCGGTGGTGTCCACTATTCTTTCCACGGCGGCCGGAACGCTGTGCGCGTATGGCTTGTGGAAGCGCGGCTCGAAGCTGCTTTCCGGCTCGCTCTACCTTTCGCTGGTGACGCCCGAGATCGTCATGGGAATCTCGCTGCTGGCGCTTTTTCAGTGGTCGTTCCGCTGGCTGCACTGGCGGCTGGGGCTGTACACGGTGATTCTGGCGCACGTGGCGTTCTCGATCGCTTACGTGGTGATTGTGATCGCCGCGCGCCTGCGCACCTTCAGCCCCGCGCTGGAGGAGGCCGCGCTCGACCTGGGCGCGACGGAATGGCAGGCCTTCCGGTTCGTGACGCTGCCGGCGCTGCTGCCCGGCATCGTGGCCGCCGCGCTGCTGGCGCTTACGGTTTCGTTCGACGATTATGTGATCACCAGCATGGTGGCGGGCGTGGATTCGGAAACGTTGCCGATGGTGATTTATGCCATGGCGCGGCGCGGCGCAAGTCCCGTGATCAATGCGATTTCGGCTTTGATTGTGGTGGTATTCGGCGCGCTGGTGCTGATCTCCGAACGGGTGCGCGAGGCATGAGGCGAAACCCGAATTGCCTCCAAAACCGACGCACGTTTCTGATGGGCGTCGCCGGGCTGGCCGGATGCGCGCGCGGGCGGCCGCGGCTCAACGTCTACAACTGGTCGAACTACGTGGCGCCGGATACCATCGCCAATTTCGAAGCCGAGTTCGGCGTGCGCGTACGCTACGCCACTTACGAGAGCAACGAAGAGATGCTGGCCAAAGTGTTGAGTGGCAACTCGGGTTGGGACGTGGTTTTCCCGACGCACAACCGCATTCAGCCGATGCGCCAGTATGGGCTGCTGGCGCGGCTCGATCACGCGCGCCTGCCCAATCTTCCGAATCTGGAGCCGCGCTTCCAAAGCCCGCCATGGGACCCGCGCCTGGAATACTGCGTCCCGTATATGTGGGGCGCCACGGGTATCGCGTACAACCGGTCGGCCACGCCCGCGCCCGCCGCCTGGGCCGACCTGTGGAGCGCGCGATTCAAAGGCCGGCTGACCATGCTGGACGATCCGGAAGAGGTGTTGGGGGCGTGTCTGCTGAAGCTGCGGCTTTCGTACAACTCGACGGACGACGCCAGCCTGCGCCGCGCGGAGCACGAGGCCATTGCGCAGAAACCGCTGCTGCGCGCCTATTTGAACGCCGAGTTTCGCGACCAACTGGTGGCCGGCGATATCCTGGTGGCGCATTCCTGGGCGACCACCGCGCAGCAGGCCATCGACGCTGCGTCGCAGCTTGCTTTCGCCTATCCGGCCGAAGGTTTTCCGCTGTACGGCGATAACGCTGTGGTGCTGCGCGAGAGCGGCCGTGCGGAACTGGCGCATGCGTTCATCGACTACCTGCTGCGCGCGCCGGTGGCGGCGGCCATTGTGCAGACCTCCCGAACGGCAACGGCAAACGGCGCGGCGCAGGTGTTACTGCCGGAAATGTTACGGCGCAATACGACGCTTTTTCCGTCGGCCGAGACGATGACGCGCGGGCAATGGATCGCCACCATGCCCAGCAATACGCAACGGCTGCGGGACAGGATGTGGACGGAGATCAAGTCGGCGTGACTCCAGTGGGGCAGGCTCGTAGCCCGCCCAACGCGCATCGCGTCTTTCTCATAGCCAGTCACTCATCCAGCCGCCAAATCTTCCCAACCTTATCAACCACATGCAGCCCTCACCCCCAAATCCCCCTAACCCATGCCCCACAATAGAATCGACAGGCAGGGATTTGCGGTCTCCTATCGCCGATTCCAAATCGCCCGACCCGTTACAGCATGTAACGGAATGTTACGCAAAGGACCCCTTATCATGACCACAGCCCAAACCAACGCCAACAGGCAAAACGCGAAGAAAAGCACCGGACCCCGCACCCCCCAAGGCAAAACCATCTCCAGCCGCAACAGCCTGGTCCACGGCATGACCTCCGGCAAATTCCTCCCGCCCGATGCCGATCCCCAGGAATTCTTCCAGCTCCTCGACCAGTTCCGCGCCCGGTTCCAACCCTTCGACGAGGTCGAGGACGCCCTGGTCGAACCCCTGGTCGCCGCCGAATTCAAAATGCGCTCCGTCCGCTACCTCGACGCCGGCCTGTTCCACTATCAGGCCGAAACCAATCCCATGCCGGAGCAGTTCAACAAGGCGGGCCGCTCCAACTCCCTGGCCTGGGCCTTCCATGGCGATTCCGCATACTACAACTCCTTCTCCAAGCTCATGCGCTACGAGGGCTTCCTGCAGCGCGAGTTCTCCCGCGCCCTTCGCGACCTGTCCATGCTACAGGCTGACCGCCGCGCCCAAACCCAAGCCGAAGCCGCCCCACCCGCCTTTGCCGAGCCGGAATCTCCTGCAGCCTCACCAAAAACCGAAGAAACGAATCGAACCCAATCTCCCGGCCGCACCGCCGCTCCGGGCCGTGGTTTTGAGGCCGATCCACCCCAAAATCCCAACCTGATTCCCTTCCCAGTCGTCACCGGAGGCTCCCCAAAGCGCTAACCTGACCCGAAGGCCCTCCAATCCCGCCCTCGACCCGCCCCCTACGCGTGTGCTTTCTGGTGGCCCGTGGTGCTGCGCGAGAGCGGCCGTGCGGGACTGGCGCACGCGTTCATCGATTACCTGCTGCGCGCGCCGGTGGCGGCGGCCATTGTGCAGACCTCCCGAACGGTAGCGGCGAATGGCGCGGCGCAAGCGTTGCTGCCGGAAGCGCTGCGGCGCAATACGACGCTTTTTCCGTCAGCCGACACGATCACGCGCGGGCAATGGATCGCCACCATGCCCAGCAATACGCAACGGCTGCGGGGCAGGATGTGGACGGAGATCAAGTCGGCCTGAGCAGCGCTAAACGCGGGCTGGGTAGGGTTAGGATTTTGCAGATTCCTCGGATCCAGCGGTTTAGAGGAGTACGACATGGCAATTCCGTATTACCACGTTGATGCATTCACGGGCGAGCTGTCTGCAGGTAACCCGGCGGGGGTCTGGAACCCTTCCGCTTTTCTCGCGGATCGCGTCATGCAGAAAATTGCGGCTGAGAACAGGCACAGCGGGACCGCTTTGTTCATCAGGAAGTCCCCCCCGTGCCGGCGCCGCTTTCCGGGAGCCAGCCATCAGCCGCCACACAGGGCCCGCCCGACGGGGGGAGACGACGGCGTTGTTTGCCAATATCGGTAGCAGTAGTACTGGAGTGTCCACGGAAGACGGAGCGCTCCGCCTTGAGACGGGGCGGCCTTGAGCGCGACGCCAGATCACAGCACCAGGAAGGGCACGTTGCTCAGCAGCGTGCCGCTTGGTGTGGTCACCTGGATTTTGCCGCGCGTCGCGCCGGATGGGACGGTGGCGGTCATGGCGGTAGGCGAGAGGATCGTAAATGCGGCCGGCGTTCCGTTGAAGGTGACGCTGGTTGCGCCCGTCAGATCGGTTCCCAGTATATGAATAGTATCTCCCGCTTCTCCGAAGGAGGGGAGGGTTTTCACTAAGGGACCCAGACCCATGGACAGCCGAAAAATGGTGCCACAGCCGTATGACAGGCAGTTGTCGTTGTTACCACCCTCAGAGGTAGCGCCGTAGAGGTTCCCGTCCGTGCACTGAACCAACCCGCTGAGCGGGTAAGCGCCGTCCGTAAAGTCGAAGCTGTGCAGCGATGTCAAATTGCCTTCCGGGGTGAGCTTAAAAATCGTGCCATAGTTGTTGGTTCCTCCTTCGAAGGTTGTTCCATAGAAGTTCCCGTCGGTGGCCAAAACCAGCTCGTCTTCTGGGGCCGCACCGTCGGCGCTGCTGAAGCTATGCAGCGTTGTCAGCGCACCCTCTCGAGTGACCTTGAAGACTGTGCCACAGCCAAAAGCGCATTGTGAGCTCGCCCCGCCTCCGGCAGTCGTGCCGCAGAAGTCTCCGTCGCCGGCATGAAGCAGCCCGGCATAAGGGTACCCGCCGTCTGGTCCGCTGAAGCTGTACAGCGTCGTCACGTTGCCTTTATGTGTGATTTGGAAGATCGTTCCCAGGCTACCGTAGCCATCGCCCTCATAGGTGGCGCCATAAAACTTTCCATCGGCGGCGGTTAGCCCGAAGGGTTCGGCGCCTACAGAGGATTGCTGGAAGCTGAAGGCGTAGATGGTCGTCAATTCGCCGCGCGGAGTGGCCTCAAAAACCGTACCCCCGCCGCCTGGCCCGCCGGCGCTTGTCGTTCCGTGGAGATGCCCATCGATAGTCTGAACCACGCCTGCGAACGGGCCGTTGCCGTCGGTATAGTCGAAGCTGTGCAGCGTTGTCAGCGTCCCCCCTGGAGTGATTTCGAATACCGTGCCATTGTTGTGGGCCCCCCCTAGGTATGTCGTTCCGTAGAAGTTCCCCTCGCTCGTTTGAAACAGCCCCT
>DATKFU010000029.1:0-30410 GCA_035511215.1 Bryobacteraceae bacterium
ATTGGGTCCAATACCCGAAGTGTGCCAATTGCAGCACCACAAGGCCGCAGTGCTCCCGTCCGACAACTTGGAAACCACCAAACAAGACCCAAAAACCGCGCCCTCGGTCAGCGGCGAGCAAGGGGTTTCTGGAGAGGCCGCATTATACCCCCTGCACTGTCGCGCGCCGCTCCAGCTTGCCCCAGCCGACCACGCGCCCGCGCACCGCGTAGATCAACGATTTGGCTACCACGTAGTACATCAGCTCGCGGTAGTAGATGCGCTGAAAGAATAACAGCGCCAGGTCCCAGGGCTTTTCCCCCTCCAGCCAATAAGCCAGCAGGCCCGTTAGGAACTCCAGCACGAAGAAGCCAAGATAGAACACCAGTACGATACGCCAGTTGCCGGCGAACAACCCGATAATCATGGCCAGCTCCGCGAAAGGCGAGAGCGCCGACAGCAGCACCTGAAAAATCCAGATACTGGGCAGCGCCACGAAACCCAGCGACCCGTATTTGGGAACGAACAGCGCGTCGCGGTGCTTCCACGCGGCCTGCAACGTCCCGAACGCCCACCGGAAGCGCTGCTTGGCCAGCCCGCGCGTATCTTCGGGCGCCTCGGTGAAAGCCACGCCTTCCTCTTCGTAGCGGATCTGGTAGCCCGCGCGGCGAATCTTGAGAGTCAGGTCGGTGTCTTCGGCCAGCGTGTCGCCGCCGAATCCGCCCATTTCCAAAATAAGGTCTTTGCGCCAGGCGCCCACCGCGCCGGGCACCACCGTGATGGCGTTCAGATAATCGAGCGCGCGCCGATCCAGATTGAATCCATAAATGTACTCGATCGACTGGAAGCGTGTGATCCAGCGGTTGCGGTTGCCCACGCGCGCGTTGCCGGAGACCGCGCCCACTTGCGGGTTGGCGAAGTGCCGCACCAGTTTCCCGATCGTGCCGGCGCGAAAGATGGTGTCAGCATCCAGCGCGATCAGGATATCGTTCCGCGCGTGCGCAATGGCGTTGTTCAGCGCGGAGGATTTGCCGCCGTTGGGCTGCGAAAGGATGCGGATGTTGGGGCGATCGCCAAAGTTCCGCCGCAGGACTTGCAGCGTGGCGTCCGCCGAGCCGTCGTCGACGATCACCAGTTCCATATCGTCATAGCCGTTGCGCAGAATCGACTCCACCGTCCGCGCAATCACCTTCTCCTCGTTATACGCGGCGATGACGACAGAGACCGGCGGCCGGAAGGACGGGTCGAAACGGGCATACCGCAAACGCCACTTCTGCAATATAGCCAGAACGCCGTAGAACAGGGAACGCGCCAGCGTCAGGTAGATGGCCCACAGGAACATCATGCCGATGATCTTTTTGAACGCGCCCTGCGAGTCGAAGGCGCCGCCCTCAATGCGCGCCCAGCGCATTTCCACGCCTGAGGGCGCCGGCATGAGCTGCGCACGGGTCTGCCCCAGCAGTTCGCTCAACGGGACGAACCGATACCCCTGCTGCTGCAATCCCTCCAAAATGCGCGGCAAGGCCGCGACCGTGGCCGAGCGGTCGCCACCGGCATCGTGCATCAGAATCACGTGGCCAGGGTCTTCGGCGACTGCAAGCTCGCTCCGGATTTCCGACACGATCTCATCCGCCGAAACACCCTTCACCCAATCGCGCGGATCGATGCGCTCGCCCACGGTCACATAGCCGGCCTTCTGCGCCCGTAGCACCGGCAGGATTTCCTCGGGAGTCTGCGGCTGGCTGTCGGCGTTGTAGGGCGGCCGGAACAGCACCGTCGAAACACCCAGCGCATTCTCGACGATGCGCTGCGTGGCGCCGAGTTCCAGGGCGGCGCGCTCCTCGGAAACCAGCGCGATGTTGGGATGCGTGTAAGTGTGGTTGCCGATGTCGTGGCCTTCCGCATACTCGCGTTTGATTAAGCCGATATTCTGGTCGGCATTGGCGCCGATGATGAAGAACGTCGCGCGCACGCCATGGCTGCGCAGAATGTCCAGGATCGCAGGCGTATAGCGCGGATCGGGGCCATCGTCGAAAGTGAGGCACAGAACTTTGCCTGCTTTTCCCTTCGCATGCGTGCCGCCGCTCGATTCGATCACGTAGTACGACGGCAACTGTCCATACCGCTCGGCATAGCGGCCATCGGCGCCGCGGGACACCGTTCGGCCGCCGTCATGCGGCGTTTGCACGATACGCAGTACATCGCCATCGCCGTACGCGATCACCGACTTCTGCGCGGTAAGCACGGATAGCCGCTTGGGATCGTAATCGGCGGCGGGCCACGCATCGGGTTCGAGCACGTTCCACAAGTCCGGATCTTCGGCGCCCAATCGCCACAGCGCCACGCCGCGGAAGCCGCCCTCCGCCACGGCGCGCGCCTGGTTCAAAGCGGTGACCGCATCCAGGAACCAGACTTCGTGCGGCTGTCCGCCGGCCTGGTAGCGGTAAACCGGATTGGCCATATTGGCATCCCATTCGACGGCCGACCGGTTGGACGCGGCCTGAGACATGACCTCGCCGAATTTAGTCTCGGCGGAGCCAGTGCCCCCAATGGTCCAGTCGTAACCGTAATTGCCCATGCCGATCAGGAGCTTCCCAGGCGGCGCAGCCCGGCCCAGGCTATCGATCTGCTTCTGGAACCAGGCTTGCGATGCGATGGGCCCCGGTTCGCCGGACTGATAGTGTTCGTCGTAGACCATGGGCACCAGGTAGTCGTTGACCTCGGCCAGTTGTTTGAGATCATAAGCGGGATCCTCGATCGGGACGCTTTCGGTAAGCAGCAGACCGGCGGGCTGCAGCTTCGCGCGGAGCTGGCGCATGAAGGCCACCAGCGGCTGGCGGTCGCGCGGCGTGAGCTCCTCGAAATCGATGTTCACCCCGCCGAAGCGGTGCTCCGTGAGGTTGCTATAGATGTTCTCGACCAGGTCGGCGCGGGTATCGGCGTCGTGCAGGATTTTGCGCACATCGCCCGCCTGCCAGCCATCGCGGTAGTTGGTGACCAGGGCGAGGATGGGCAGCTTGGCCTGCGCGGCGATAGCTACAACGGTAGGATCGCTTTCGTCGTCCAGATCGCCCTGCGCATTGCGCAGAATCAGCCATTCCGGAACCAGGTGCGTCAGGTGCGCCAGATGTATGCGCAGCGAGACCATGCTGGCGGGGTCCCAGTTCACATAGAAGCCGAACACGATAGGACTGTTGGTTTCGACGCGCGCGGCGTTCTTGGGGTGCATCACAGGCGAGGCGGACCGCACGTACTTGATGTTGCGCGCGGCCTTTCGCAGCTTGAAAGGAACGTTCCGCAGGGGCCGCTCGCCGCGGATGATGGCGGGGACCTCGCCCAGATCCGGAATATGCTCGACCGGCGGCAGACCCAGGGCGGGGATTTGCGGGTTGATCGCCATGCTCAGCACGAACAGGACCAGCAGGATGCCGAAGAAGATGGCGCATGTTTGCAGGCTGCGGCGGAAGCGGTGCCAGCGCTTGCCGCTGGGGTCGTGGAAGACGAAGGCGCGATGGTTGTCTGGCACTGGGAGTTGGTTGGGGTTCTCTATTCTATTGTAGGATCATGCGTGCGGGCTTCGATGTCGTTCCTTCGCGACCAATGTGTGGGGCATGCTCGCAGCCTGTAGCGGCCACGCAGGCCGCTCAACGCGCGCAGCGCGCCTTTTTTCATACCCCGTTTGTGGTCGCAGGCCCTGGTCTACTCACTGCACCGCCGCCTTCGTTATGTAATCCAGGCGCGGAAAATGATTCTCCAAATAGCTAACGCCCTGGCGTTCGATTTCGACGCCATCGGGACCGCTGCCGCGCGGGGGCATATCGCCGTAACCGCTATACAACCGTTCCAGCACGTCCATGCCGGAGGCCACGTGCCCGATGGGAGCGAAGCCCTGGCGATCGAGGGCCGGATTATCGCGCATGTTCACGAACACTTGCGTGGTGCGCGCGCCGGGCCCGGAACTGGCGAAGGTCACCGTGCCTTTGCGGTTTTTCTGTTTCACGGGATCGTCGGGGATGCGCAACGACGACCAAAGCTGTGAGACCTGGGGATCGCCATTGATGCCGAACTGCACGACGAAACGGGGCATCACGCGATAGAAGCGATCGCCATCGTAGTAGCCGCTCCTGACCAGCTCATAGAAATGATCGGCGCCGCGCGGGGCCCAGGCACGCATGATTTCCAGCACGACGGCGCCTTTGCTGGTGTCCATGCTGACGCGATAGATATCCGGGGTATGCGCGGGCTGCGCAGGCTTGGCGGGCGCGGCAGCGGGCTTGTTGTCCGGGGCCGTGGAGCAGCCGCAGGTCAGCAGGCACGCGAGTACGGGAACCTTAGCGCGCATATACCCGCACATAGTCCACCAGCATGCTTTGCGGGAACACGCTGGTCTTATCCGGATTGCCCGGCCATGCGCCGCCAACAGCCACGTTGAGGAGCAGGAAGAAGGGATGGTCGTATACCCATTTGGCTCCGGCGGGCAAGGAGGCGGGCGTAAGGGTGTGATAGCGGTGGTCATCCACCTGGAAGTCGATGCGCTCGGGCGTCCACTCGACGGCATAGATATGATAATCGTCGGCGAACCGCCCGGCCGCAAGCTGGAATGGCTTGCTAATGCCATTGCCGCCCGAGTAGCCTGGTCCGTGGACTGTGCCATGTACGGTATCCGGCTCGCGGCCGATGTTCTCCATGATATCGATCTCGCCGCAGGCGGGCCATGGGTTGCGCTGGATGTCGGCGCCGAGCATCCAAAAGGCCGGCCAGATGCCTTGCCCGTAGGGAATCCGGATGCGCGCCTCCGCACGCCCGTACTCGAAGGCGAAATTGCCCAGCGTTTTCAGCCGGGCGGAGGTGAACTTGCCGGGCGTGGGCTGAAGGGCCTGAATCACCAGATGGCCCTTGCCATCCAGATAGGAATTGCCGCGGTTATCCGTGTAGACTTCCAACTCGTGGTTGCCCCATCCGCCGCCGCCGCGATCGTAGACCCATTTGGCGGGATCGGGCGGCGAGCCAGGCGCGCCGTCGAACTCGTCGTTCCACACAAGTTGCCGGTCCTGCGCCGCGGTGGACGCCAATAGGGCCAGGAAACAAAGTGCAAGCGAGAACCACTTCATGAGCGCTCCTCCGGCGTTATAGTCATCAGCTGCTGGCCGGAGGTGCGCCAGAAGGCCCAGATGACGATGGCCAGCAACAGCGCGGGATAGGTGACCACGGCCGACTCGTAAGGCTGGGTGAGGCCCTGGGCGCCGGGAATCCGCAGCAGCAAGTTGACGAAGAAAAGCGCCGCCATAGTGGAGACCAAGCCCAGGCGCAGCAGGACGAAGACCAGCAGCGAGAAGATTCCCAGAAAGAACAGGAAATTCAACAACAGCATGTTGCCCTGCCAGACGTCGCTTTCCTCGAGGGTGAAGAATACCGCGGCGGCCACGGAAGCAATCCAATCCTTCCGGCAGACCGCACGGAAGCAAAAAATCGCAAACACCACGAGCAGTCCGAACTCCGCGGCGCCATACGCCCTGCCCAGAACGTCGGCCATCCAATGGCGGGCACTGAGACCCACCTCCGCGTTAGTTGTGGAAAATCCGGACCCGTGGGAGATCTGGAACCACTGGGCGACAAGAAAGAGGGCCGTGATGATCAGGCCGACCAGCGCGCCATAAAGGACATGCGCGGCCACTTGGGCGTCCTGCCAGCGGCCGGCAAGGACGCGGCTCCACGTCAAGATGGCATGCGGCCAGCGCGCGCGCACGGCCGGCTCGAGCGCGATGTAGAGCACCCAGATGAGGGCGGCCGATGTGAACCAGTCCGAAGCATTGGCGACGAAGATCTCGATCATCGAAATGTCGGCTACCCAGTGCACCGAGCACACCCATTCCCCGCCTACCAGGATGAAATACACCACCGACAAACGCCACGCGCCACGGCGGTCGCCACGGCCTGCGCGCAGATTGCGTGCCGCGATGAATGCGGAGAACAGGAACGCCAGTCCCGTGATGAGCCTCGCCACCAGCGTGCGCGCCGATTGCTTCCAGTTGCGGATATGCGACTCCGGTTCGTGCCAAGCCCTCGACCAGGGCCTGAGCACCTCCAAGTCCGTGATCCTGCCGTGCCAGGCCGCGGCTTGCACTGTGATATCCGTGTGCAGCACGGGCTGCTGTCCTTTCCATGCCTTCTGCCAGTCGAATGCGTATCGAGGCGTGAATCTGGGCGTGGTCTCCGGCCACTGCGAGATATCGAAGCCGATGGCGCGGGAAATCGCCTGCACATCGATTGGGCGCGGCGGTGCGGGGCGATCCAGCTCCGGCGGCACGGCGTGGAAGAACCGCAACTCCCCTTTGCTGGTGACCCACGCTTCGATCATGCCCGCGACGTTGGGCGCGGGCCGATCTGGGGTGATCTCGCCATCCGGGAGCGAGACGAGCGGCAGCGGACTCTCGCGATAACCGAGGCGCAACGGCGACTCCGCTTGGAACCAGCGGCGCGCTTCGGCCTTGTTCTTCGCATGGAAACGGGCATCGGCGATTGCGTCCCCGTCCCATTGCAAGTCATATTTCTTGTCGGCGGGCAGCGCGGTATAGCCGAACGCCACGGCATGCTCGCGCACCTTGGCCGCCAAGGCATCCGGCGAAAGCTCGAAGGGCACGAAGCTGTGCAACTCGACATTGGTGCGCGCGAACGGCACGGCGATAATCATGGCGGCGATCCCCAAAGCCAGGGGCAAGGATTTCTTGAGCGGCAGTCCTTCGGTCTTACCGGATGCGGCCACCAGCTCGGGAGAAGGCGTCTCACCCGCGGCCAGCGCAGCCGCCAGGGGATCGCCGCCGGGCAGCGCCGCCGCCACCATCAGCGCGCTCGCGGGGCGCTTGGCGGGATCGGGATCCAAACAGCGGCGAATGGCTTTCTCGACGGCCGGGTCGGTCTCCGCCGCGATCGACGACATGCTGGTGATCTGGGCGCTCTCTTGCAGCCGGATCAGTTCAGCCATGTTGGCAGCTTCGTAGGCGCGCTTGCCTGTGAAGATCTCGTACAGCACCATGCCCAGCGCGTAGATATCGCTCCTGGCGGTGACCTGTTCGCCGCGCAACTGCTCCGGCGCCATGTAGGCGGGCGTGCCGCTGCGCGCTTCGGCGCCGCGCAACTGGTCGGCAACGGCGGCCAGGCCGAAGTCCATTACGACCACATTGCCGCGCCGGTCGAGCATGATGTTGGCGGGCTTCAGGTCGCGGTGGATCACGCCCTTGTCGTGCGCCGCGGCCACGCCCGCGCAGATTTTCCGCGCGATCTCCAGCGCCTTATCGCCGGGCAGGCGGCCGATGCGCTGGAGTAGCGAGGCGAGATCCTCTCCATCCACGTACTCCATGGAGATGTAGGGCATGCCGTCCGCCTCGCCAACGTCATATACGCGGCAGACGTTGGGATGCGAAACCCGGCGGGCGATGCGGACCTCATTGTGGAAGCGCTCCAGGGCGCGCAGGTGGTCGGGACCGGCGTCTGGGAGGAACTTAAGAGCGACGGGTTGAGAAAGAGTCAGGTCGGTGGCACGGTAGACTTCACCCATGCCGCCGCGCCCGAGCAGGGAGATGATGCGGTAGCGTCCGGCGACGAGGGTGCCAGGGACGAAGCGTCCCTCATCAGGGGTGGTGGACGAGGCGGGGTGCGACACGGAGTGCGACGGGGCCGGTGGGATGACCACGGTGGCCGTTTGGGATTGTACGGGGACATCCATGGCGCTTTATCAGCATAGCAGGGCGAGCATTGCCCGGTTCTGCTTCGGACAAGGCCACAGGACTGCTGTCCGTCGGAACGATCAAACCCTAAGCGCTTGGATCTAAACGCAGATGCGGTCATGATCTGATGCGGGTAGTGGTAGGGTCTGCCAGCTTGGAGTCTAGCTGCTGCAATCGCGCGCGTGGACCATCGCAAATCCGCTGCAAGTGCCCTCCCGCACGGGCGATCTTCGGGTCCGGTTCCGGCCTCCATGGGTGGAACGCGATCGCGCAGGCGGCATTGTACAGGAAGACAGCGCCGCCGCTCAATCCTGCGGCTGAGTGCGGCTTCATACACGGATATGGCTGCGGTCCAGAAGTTCGGTAGTGGGCTACTTTGCCTGTAGCCCACTACCAGAAGTTCGAAGCGGTGAAAATCGAATACGAGAAAGCGAAAATCGTGATGGCGATCGGCCCAGGCGGCATCCTCGTAATCGAAAAGGCCACACAGCTTAAGCGACGCCGCGTCGATCGCCATATTAAGGAAGCCAAGGTCGACCGGCGCAATGCGTTGAGAACGCCGCTCCAGCCCCCGATGGTTAGTCGGTTCCGATAGCGATTCAGTGCGTATTGAGGTAAGCCCGGCGCTTCCAATGCGAGCGGGCGGCTTGGGACGCCGCCGCAGGCCAATGGGCCTGCCCCACCGCTAAGTCCGCTGCCCACCTATTTCGTGGACGCGGTTTCTCTCAGGCGGCTCCCACGGCCCGCGCAGATATCCTTCGATAGTCCGCAGGCGCTCCGGTGTTCCAATATCGTAGAAACGCCGCGAAGTGGGGAGACCCGCCAGTTGACGGCGGTCGATGAGGCGCGGCCAGCAGCACTCCTCGAAGGACGCGGGGCCCGCGCCGGGCAGCAGATCGAGCACCTCGCGGCGGAAGCAGGAGACGCCCGCCTCGACGTATTCGAGAGTGTCGCCCGCGTCCGTGTCTTTGTCATAGCGGGTCACCAGGCCGCTGCGGTCGAGGGCCACGTTCGGGCGCACGGCGGTTTCGCCGGCCGGGTCGCGATAGACCACGATCACGCCGAGAGCGGCCGAGTCCCTCAATCGGCGGCCGGCGGCGGCGTACTGGATGGGCAGCAGCGAATCGCCATACAGCAGCAGGAAGCTTTCAGCCAGATGGTGGCGGGCATCGCGCAGCGCGCCGCCGGTACCCTGGGGCTGGGCCTCGCGCGAGTAGCGGATACGCAAGCCGAGGCGGGCGCCGCTGCCGAAGTAGCTTTCGACCTGGTCGCCCAGGTAGCCGGTGAGCAGCAGCACGTCGCGGAATGACTGCCGCGCCAGCAGCCGGAGTTGATACTCGAGGTAGGGAACGCCTGCCACCGCGACCATGGGCTTAGGCCGCTTGCGGGTGAGCGGGCCGAGGCGGGTGCCCAGTCCCCCGGCCAGGATTACGGCTTGCATGCGAGCTCCTGGGATGCATGACAGGCTGAAGCCGATCCCCGCAGAGAGGCCCCAATGGCCAGCGCCACGGCTTCTTCGGAGTTGTAGCGCGCGCGCCAACCCAACCGGTTGATGGCCGTCACATCCAGGCGGAAGCGGGGCACGTCGCCCGGCCAGCCGCCCTCGCCGCCGGTATATTCGAGCGCCACACCGGAAAGTCCTATGGCGGCGGCCGCCATTTGGGCGATGCGCGTGACGCTGAGCGAATCGTCGCAGCCCAGATTGAACACGTTCCAGCCGGGCGGCGCGTGCCCGACGGCGAAGAGCATGGCGGCGACGCATTCCTCGGCGAGCAGGTAGGACTTGGCCTGCAGGCCGTTGCCCAGCACCTGCAAGCGGGCGGGATCGCGCTGCAGCTTGTCGATGAAGTCGCCGATGACCGTGCGGCCGCGCTTGCGGACCTTGGGCCCCACGACGTTGGCGAAGCGGAAGATCCAGCAGTCCATGCCGAATAGGTGCTGGAAGGCGCCGATCATGGCTTCGCAGCTCAGCTTGGTGGCGCCGTAGAGCGAGATGGGGTGGGGGGACTGGTCTTCGGCGATGGGCTGCCGCTCGCAGATGCCGTATATCGCGGAGGTGGAGGCGAAGGCCAGGCGGCGCACGCCGTGGCAGCGCATGCTCTCGAGTACGTTATAGGTACAAATGGTGTTCTGCCAGAGGTCTTTATCGGTGGGGTCGCCGGGGATGAACTTGACGTCGGGATTGGCAGCCAGGTGGTAGACCATTTCGACGGGACTCCCGCCATGGAATGCGGCGTCCAGCGTGCCGGCGTTCAGCAGGTCGCCTTCGATGAATTGGAATCCCGGGTGGCGCAGCAGGTTCGCGATGTGCTCCCGCTTGCCGCTGCTGAGGTTGTCGACGACGGTGACGTAGCAACCGCGGCCAAGGAGAGCTTCAGCCAGGTCCGAGCCGATGCAGCCCGCTCCGCCGGTGATGAGGATGCGTGGGTTCATATCTTGGTGGGACGGGCTTCAGCCTGCCGGTTCCCGCGAGCCGGCCGCCACGGACCCGAGGCCTGTCTTAGGCGGTTGGCGGCGTGCAGCACCAACGTGCAGCTGAAGGTGCAGAATGCGGCGATCAGGAAGAACAGGCCCAGCACCGCGAGATGCATTTGCGGCGTGGGGATTGAGGGCAGACGCAGGTCTCCGGCCAGATACTCATGGACAAGGGGTATCCCGAGCGCGCCGCCCGCCAGGCCGGCGAGGCCGCTGGACAACATGGCCCGATCGTAGGAAAACAGGCGCAGCCAGCGTTCCGCCCGAGCCGGGGAATAGCGGTACATCACTTGCACGATGCAGCCCAGGTAGAAGCATTGCAGGCCGACGACGGAGAACGTCAGACCCAGCATCATCCAATTGAGCGACAGGGTGACGGGACCGAGCGGCAGGGGGCCGAAGCTGACAGGCACGATGAGCAGCAGGCCCAGAGCCAGCACCGCCAGACCGGGGCGCAGCAGAAAAAAATCGGCGCCGAACAGAAGCATGGCGCGCAAATTGATCCAGCCGGCGCGCCAGGGCTCCAGCCATCCATTGCGTTTCATATGGCTGAGGCGGCCGGCGGGGTCTTTCAGGAAATGCACGGGCACTTCGGCGGTCTTGAGCTTGAGGCACACGGCCTTCAGCACCATTTCCGAGGCGTACTCCCAGGATTGCGATTCGAGTTCCAGGCGCACCAGGGCGTCGCGGGTGATGCCGCGCATGCCGCAATGGATGTCGGAGAAATTGGTGGAATAGAGGATGTTCAGAATCGCGGTAGTTGCCGGCGTGCCGAAGTAGCGGTGCAGCGCTGGCATGGAGTGCGGATCGATGACGCCGCGAAATCGCGAACCCATGATGAATTCGCTGCCGGCGCGGAACTGCCGCACGAAGCCGGATAACTCGCGGAAGTCATAAGTGCAATCAGCGTCTCCCATCAGGACATACTTACCGCGTATATAAGGGATAGCATCTATATAGGCGCGGCCAAGGCCACGCTGGGGGGTACGTAAGACGCGCGCGCCGTGCGCCAGGGCGATGTCGGGAGTGTCGTCGGTGGAGCTATCCACAATAAGGATCTCGCCGCGGATGCCGGCGCTCGACAGACCGGCTTTGCACCATCGCACGAACTCGGCAATGGCGATACGCTCGTTCAGCGCGGGCACCACGATGGAAAGCAGCGGATCCGCGACATCGTCGCCGGGGATCAGAAGCTCGACTTCGCTTTCGACCGGATGAAGACCGTTGGCGGGATACGATGCCGCATTAATCGCAAGGTTGGATGACATTTGTTCCCACTTCTTATCGGCAATTCACGGCGTTATCTGTAGCGCGGCTGCACAAGCTTACTTCTTCACGACCAGAAAGACGAGGACCACGATCAGGATGGTGAAGAGCAGGCCGATACCCACCAGAAGGAGCAGTTCGCGGGGGAGGGAAGCGGTGGCGTTGGGGTCGGGCAGATGCATCTTGGCCAGCGAGGCCAGTTCGGCCGCCGGCAGTTCGGTCTCCTCTTCGGCGGAGTCGGGGACCCGCGAGAAGTCCTCGATCGTCTCGCCGTCGGGGTCTCCGTAGCAGCGGATGCGGCGTTCCACGATCTCGCGCCAGTGGACGGCGTCGATCCGAATCCGCGTTGCGAGCAGGGGCGGAATGGACTGCTGGATCTCTTCGGGGGTGCAGGGCTGCAGCGGCTTGACCACCCAGAAGCCCAGGCTATCGGCCAGCCTGCACCCTAAGTGGACTAGGGTGAGCAGGTCCAGTGTGGCGCCGCCTTGCGGGTCGTGATGGCGCGCCGCGACGATCTGAAAATCCTGCGGCAGACCCCAGTGCTCGGCCAGCATGCGGCCTGCTTCGCAATGATCCATACCCAGCTCCTGGCGTTCGAGATCGAGCAACTCGAGCGCATTCCGATCGGCACTCCGGAGCACTTCGGCATACTCCTTCGGATAAGCCAGCAACAACCCCAGGCGGCCCACGTCGTGCAACAAACCGGCGGTATAGGCACGGTCTTCAAAGGCGCAGCAGCGCGCCAGTTGCTCGGTGAGCAGGGCACAAGCCAACATGTGCCGCCAGCAGCGCGCCAGTTCCTCGATATGCAGCACGGCCTTCATGTGATTGGAAGTGGCCACAGTCATGCAGAGGGAGCGGATGCGGCGCAGGCCCAGGACGACGAGGGCCGATTGCAGACTGTCGATTTGGGACCGGAAGCCGAATAACGGCGAGTTGGCGACGCGCAGGATCTGGGCCGAAAAGGCGGGATCGCTCGAAACGAGCGCGACCAGCTCCCGGATTTCGACATTGTCGCGTGCAAGCAGATCGAGCAATCGCAGCACAATCGGCGGAAACGCGGGAATTCTGGCCAGCAGCCCTTTCCGGTCTGGTCTCGTCAGTGTCCCGGAGTCTTGGCCCACGTAGTACTAATCGGCAGAAAAGCGGAATACAGGAGACAGGAGCCAGCCGCGAACTGCGATAATTGGATTAGATCAATGGTTTACCTGGATCACCACGCCACCACCCCTCTGGACCCGCGCGTGCTGGCGGCGATGATGCCGTATTTCACCGGCAAGTTCGGCAACGCGGCCAGCCGCAGCCACCAGTTCGGGTGGGAGGCGGAGCAGGCGGTGGAAGAAGCGCGCAAGCAGGTGGCCCGGCTGGTGGGCGCGGCGCCGCGCGAGATTATCTTCACCAGCGGGGCGACCGAGTCCGACAACCTGGCGATCAAGGGTGTGGCGGAGGCATGCGGCCCAGACGTCCACGTAATCGCTTGCGCCATCGAACATAAGGCCGTGCTGGACGCCTGCCGGAGTCTGGAGCAGCGCGGCGCGCGCGTGACCCGCTTGCCGGTGAGCCCGGACGGACTGGTGGATCCCGGCGCGGTAGAGGCTGCCATCGGGCCGCGCACCGTGCTGGTTTCGATCATGTATGCGAACAACGAAGTGGGCACCATCCAGCCGGTGGCGGAGATCGGCCGGGTCTGCCGGGAGCGCGGCGTGGCGTTCCACTGCGACGGGGCGCAAGCGGTGGGCAAAGTGCCGGTGAATGTGGATGCGGCGCATATCGACCTGCTCTCGATTTCGGCGCACAAGATGTATGGGCCCAAGGGGGTCGGCGCGCTCTATGTGCGGCGGCGCGATCCGCCGCTGCGGTTGACGGCGCAGATGGATGGCGGCGGCCACGAGCGCGGGATGCGATCGGGCACCCTAAATGTGCCGGGCATTGTGGGCCTGGGCGAGGCTTGCGCCATCTGCGGACGCGAAATGGAGCACGAGAGCGCACGCCTCGGGCGGCTGCGCGACCGCTTGCGCGCGAAGCTGGAGGCGGAGCTTGAGGAGGTGTCCGTCAACGGCAGCATGGAGCATCGTCTGCCGCATAACCTGAACATGAGCTTCGCTTATGTGGAAGCAGAATCGTTGATGATGGGGATGAGCGGTGTGGCGGTATCCAGTGGTTCGGCGTGCACGTCGGCGGCCGCGGCCAGAATGGAACCGAGCTATGTGCTCAAGGCCATGGGCCTCGCCGACGATCGGGCGCATAGTTCCATCCGCTTCTCGCTGGGACGCTTCAATACCGAAGAGGAAGTGGATTACGCGGCGGCGCGCGCGATAGAGACGGTCAACAACCTGCGGGAGCTTTCGCCGTTGTATGACATGGCAAAGGGGGGGCAATGGTTCAAGTAACGGAAAAGGCTTTGCAGCGGATCAGACAGATATTGGCCAAGGAAGGCGTCCAGGGAGGGCTGCGTGTGGCGGTGCAGGGAGGCGGCTGTTCGGGGCTGTCGTATTTGTTCAAACTCGAGACGAAAGAGCGGCCGAGCGATCATGTCTTCGGAGGCGGTGACGCGAAGGTGCTGATCGATCCGAAAAGCTTCGTCTATCTGGACGGAATCACGCTGGATTATAAGGAATCGCTGATTCAATCCGGATTTACGATCGATAATCCGAATGCCGAGAAGACTTGCAGCTGTGGCACGTCGTTTTCCACGCAATGAGAATGGGATTCCGGGCCGATGAACCGTTTGTCCCGAGTGTTCGTACCGGTTGGCGCGCTGGCCCTGCTGCTCTCCGAAATCCTGCTGATCGCGGCATGTTTCCTGGTGGTTGCATACCTGGTTTTGCCCGTCGACCCCACGGTATTTCTGTTCCACGATAATGGCCTGCTGCGCATCGCCGTGGCGGGCGCCAGCATCCTGTTCGGTTTGTACTTCGAGGATCTATACGGCAACCTGTATGTGAAGTCGCGCGTTCTGCTGGTCCAGCAGCTTTCCCTGGTCATGGGGATCGCGCTGCTGGCGCAGGGCTTTCTGGGCTACGTGCACGACGGTTTCCGGCTGCCGCTGCGCCTGATGGCGCCCGCCTGCGCCGTCCTGGTGCTGGCGTTGTTCGGCTGGCGGGTAGCCTATAGCGTTTTCGTGCTGCGGGTGGTGGGCGCGCAGCGGATCCTGTTGGTAGGCATGTGCCCCGTGCTGATCGAAATGGCCGGCCATATCGGCGCCCGCCCGGAACTCGGCCTGCGGGTTATCGGCTATGTCGAGGAGGGCGAGACGCCGGAGGCGCCGCCTGAAGCCGGCAAGTGGCTGGGACCGGCAAGCGACCTGCGCCGCATCGTGGCCCAGGCCGCGCCCGACCGCATCGTGGTGGGGTTGGCCGAACGCCGGGGCCGCATGCCGATCGAGGATTTGCTGCAATTGCGATACGCCGGGATGGCCATCGACGAGGCTTCTGCCGCTTACGAGCAGTTAAGTGGACGCGTCCTGCTGGACGGGCTGCGGCCCTCGGAAATGCTCCTTTCCGGGGCGTTCCGCCCGCGTGGACAGACGCTCGTCTACAAGACGCTTGGGCAATGGTTGCTGGCCTTGATCCTGACCATTCTCTCGGCGCCGCTGCTGCTATTGGCCGCGGTGCTGCTGAGACTCTCGTCGCGCGGCCCGATATTAAGCCGTACCGCGTGCGTGGGCCTGGGCTGCCAGCCATTCCATCTTTACAGCTTCCGCCTGGAAGGCGACGGCGGCGCCGGCCGGAATGCAGCGCAGCGGTTCGTTGCGCGTTGGCGCCTGCACGCGCTGCCGCGCTTGTGGAGCGTACTGCGGGGGGACATCTGTTTTGTCGGACCGCGCGCGGAGCGGGCCGAATTCGCGGAGGCCCTCAGCGAACGAATTCCGTTTTACCGCCAGCGCTACGGGGTGAAGCCGGGGATCACCGGCTGGGCCCAGATCAATACTCCGCCGGACCAGCCCGAAGATACGCTCCGCAGCCTGGAGTACGATTTCTATTACCTGAAGCACTCTTCGCGCGGGCTGGACGCGTACATCCTGGTGCATTCCTTGCGCGATGTGCTGCTTCCCGCCGCCTGACACCGCACTTCACGTGGGCGCGCGCACAGCGGGCGTCCCGGCATGGCATACTGATTTGTAGCGGGCCATGCCGAAAACCACGGTTGCTCCGGAAACCCGGATCACCGAACGGGAAGCGCTGCTTCCCTTGTACAATGTCGTCCTGCTCGACGATAACGATCACAGCTACGACTATGTGATCGAGATGCTGCAGATGCTCTTCATCTTCACGCTGGAGGAGTCCTTCCGGCATGCCGAGGAGGTGGACCGCTGCGGGCGCACGGTGATTATCACGTGCGAGCGGCCGCAAGCGGAGTTCGCGCGCGACCAGATCCACGCATACGGCCCCGACCCGCGTTTGCCGCGTTGCGCAGGCTCCATGTCGGCCATTATCGAGCCGGCCGGCTAAGTGGATCGAACCCGGCAGACCACCAACAACGTTGGCCTGCCCCACAGCTAAACGTTTGGCGGCGCGTTCTGCTCCTCATCGGTAGGCGGATCGTACATCTTATCGGCGTAGGTGCGCTGCGAATCGGAAAGATCCACGGCATGCTGCCGTTCTGCCGTGCTCAACTGCGGCTTGCGCGATCGCTTCAGCAGAAACAGCGCACCGCAAACCAAAGCGCCCGTGAGCGGGGGACGCTCGATGAAGAAATCCA
This sequence comes from Bryobacteraceae bacterium, assembly GCA_035511215.1. Lineage (GTDB taxonomy): Bacteria > Acidobacteriota > Terriglobia > Bryobacterales > Bryobacteraceae > Bog-159. The sequence continues at coordinate 16,146 of DATKFU010000029.1, forward strand.
GGAGCTGCAGCAGGCGGTCGCCCATGTCTTCATTTTAGCGGGGTGCAGGGGCCGCTAGCCGCCTTCTATTCGGAGCGTAGCGTCTCAACCGGATCGATTCTAACAGCGCGGGTTACCGCCGGGACGGCCGCCAGCAGCGCAGCCGCGAGAATCGTCAGCGATGGAAGCGCCAGCATCGCCGCGCCGGTGGCCTGCACCTGATAGAGCAGCGGCTCAATGTAGCGCGCCAACCCCATGCCCAGCGCCAGCCCGGCGAGCGCCCCGACGAACACCATGGAAAATACGTCCGCAGTCACCCGCCGCGCGACGTCGCAGGCGCGCGCGCCTATCGCCATGCGGATGCCGATTTCGCGCCGCCGCAGCGCCACGGAATAGTCGAGCACTCCGTACAGGCCGACTGCGGCGAGCAGCAGTGCGACCGTCGCGAAGAACAGCGCCAGGTTCGCCAGCAAACGCTCGCGAATGGTGTGCGTCCGGTTCAGTTCCTCCTGCGTCTGGATGTTGTACACGCGAAATTCGGGCCGTGCCCGCGGCACTTCCATCCGTAGGACGGACGCCAGCGCCAGCGGGTTGCTGCCCGCCGTGCGCACGATGAACGTCCCCCAGCGTTTGGGCTGAGGCTGGCCCTTGCCATCGATCCACTGGAATGGGACATAAGCGACCGGCAGTTTAGGCCCCCGCAGGTCGCGGTAGCGGGCGTGGTGCACTAAGCCTACAATCTGAAACCGGGTACGGCCGTTCGTTTTCTCGAAGTACTTCCCTATAGGATTCTCGCCGTTGAAGTACTGGTTCGCGAAAACATCGTCGACGATGGCAACCCCCGGGGGCGCCGCTGACGGCGCGGGTGATGGCCTGGTTCCGCCCCACCAGATCCATAACGCGGAGTCGCCGGCGCGAAAGTCCCGGCCGGCGATCAACGGAATTTTCATGGTGTCGATCCATCCCGGTGAGACGTCCATGAAGTAGGCGATATCCGCGCTGGGAGGCCCGCCATCGACCGAGATGGAGCCGATCACCGCGTCTCCTTTGAGCAGAGGCCATCCCGCGATTGCGACCGTTTCGACACCCGGCAGCGCGCGCAGGTGTTGGGCTACCTGGTCCCAATAGGCCGGCGGTTGAGCGCGCTGCCCGACAGCATCCAGGAGCAGAATCCGCTCAGCCGAGAAGCCGGTGGGCTGATGCGATAGCCGGTCGAACGTGGCTACGAAGAGTCCCGCGGCGAAGAGCGCCAAAAAGCAGAACGCCACCTGGGCGGCGATCAACGCGCGCATCAGGCGGCGGCGCGCATGGGGATCGTCGCCACCCTTCAGCGCGCTGACAGGCTGGATGGCCGAAGCGCGCAGCGCGGGCGCCAAACCAAACAACAGAGTCACCGCCAGTGCCAGGGCGACGGCGAATCCCAGCACCCGCCAGTCCGCCGGAAGTACGAGGCGCGCCGGGTTGTCCGGAGGATTGATTCTGCCGACGACGAACGGCGCCGACCACCAGGCGAACGCGGCGCCTAAGGCAGCCGCCAGGAACCCGAGCCAGGCACTCTCGACCAGCACCAGTTGCACCAGACGCCATCGGCCGGCGCCAATCGAAATTCGTAAGGCCATCTCGCGCGCCCGCGACGCTGCCTGAGCCCTCATCAGGTTGGCCACGTTGGCGCATGCGATCAGCAGCACCAGAGCGACCAGCACACCCAACACGATGAGCGGCCGGCGGTAATCCCGCTGCATCCGGGAGACACCTGTGGCCGCGGGCGCCAGCATCAGCGCCTCGTTGAGGAATTTGTCGATTCGGTCCCGGCTCATTCCGGTGAACAGCCGCTTTGCCGTCTCCGCGCGAAACGCTCGAAACGGCGTCCGCAGCCTGTCGCGAACGGTTTCGGCGGCAACACCTGGCTTGAGGTGTACCAGGATTCTGATCCAGCTCCGATCCGCCCGGGTGACCCCGGAGTTCATCATGGTGGGGACGAAGATATCGGTCACCGTACCGGTCTCGATGCCGGTGAAGCGCTGCTCCGCGACGCCGGCGATCTCGAAGAGGGTGTCGTCAATGCGGAAAGTACGGCCAAGCACTTTCGGATCCCGAGCGAAGCGGCGCGTCCAATAATCGTAAGAAAGGACAGCGTAGGGATGCGCGCCTGGCGTAAGATCGTCATTTTCAGTGAGCAGCCGTCCCCAGGCGGGCCGCAATCCGAAAGAGCTGAACATCCACCCCGATACGTACTGCAGATACGCTTTTTCCGTCTCCCGATCCGATGCGAAGGTCAGATCCCTGCGCTCTGCGTAAGAGATGGCGATCAGTTCCGCCCGACCCTTCACGGCTGCGCGCATCTGGCGAAACATCGGATATTCGTAGCCATCGAGGGTCATGGGCTGGCCGCCGGAAAGGAACGACTGGTTAAAGCAGAAGTACAGCCGGCCAGGCGCGGCGATGGGCAAAGGCCGCAGCAGCAGGGCGTCCAGCAGGCGGAATGCGGAGGTGCACGCGCCGGTGGCCAGGGCCAGTGAGAGGATCGCCGCGACCGAGGCGATCTTCCTCTTCATGAGCTGCCGCCAGCCGAAGACGGCATCGGCGCGGAGCGCATCGAGCCACACGATTAGCCGGATATCGCGGCTGTCTTCGCGCCGCCGCAGCCGGGAGCCGAACGCGCGGCGGGCTTCGGCCGGGTCGCGGCCCTGGGCAATCGCTTCTTCGATGTGCGATTCGAGCTCTTCGTCGATTTCACGGCTCAGGCGACGGGGGCGAAGCACGTTTGCTATGCGTGACCGGAGCGACATATACAATATACAGACGTCTGAGTATGGTGCCGGTTAGCAACGATTGTCTCCGAACCGGCTAGGCGAAGGCGGCAGACCACGAAAGGCGATGGTCCGCCCCACAAACTGCCACACGGCGAAGGCGGCAGACCACGAAAAACGATGGTCCGCCCCACCAACTGCCGCCAAGACTCCTGTTGACATCCGACCCAAGACCGCGGTAAACTCATGTCGGATGCCTTCCCAAAGCGGCGAAAAAGAGAGAGCGGCCTTACTGCAAGGGACCCTGGATTTGTTGATCCTGCGCACGCTGGTGCTGGGATCGCGCCACGGGCAGGGAATCGCGCGCGCCATCCAACAGCAATCCGAAGATGTTTTTCTGGTGGACCATGGGTCGCTGTATCTGGCGCTGCAGCGGCTGGAAACCAAAAGGTGGGTGCGCGCGGCGTGGGGCGTCTCGGAGAACAATCGCAAAGCCCGGTTTTACACGTTGACCGCCCAAGGGCGCAAGCAGCTTTTGGAAAAAACGAACCAATGGCGCCGCGTGGCCGACGCGATCTCGCGAATTCTGGCGCCGGGTGAAGGAGAGGCGTAACCATGTTCCTGCGCAGAAATCGTCCGTTGAGCGATTTGGCAGAGGAGATCCAATCGCATGTGGCACTCGAAGCCGAACAGCTTCGGGAAACCGGCGAAGCGCGCGCAGACGCCGAGACCATGGCGCGGCGGGCCTTTGGAAACGTCACCGCGCTCGAGGAAGCTTTCCACGAACACGGGCGCTGGCTGCTATGGGATCGGTTCACGCGCGATCTGCGCCACGCCTTGCGCCTGTTCCGGCGGCGGCCCGGGTTCAGCGCCGTGGTGGTGCTGACGCTGGCTCTGGGCATCGGCGCAAACACGGCCATCTTCAGCGTGATTCACGCCGTGCTGCTGCGCCCGCTGCCCTACAGGGAGCCGGACCGGCTGGCGATGCTGTGGTCGGAAGACGCCGCGCACGGCCTGCAGGAAGGCCGCGTCTCGCTTCTGAACTTCGCGGATTGGAAAAGCCGCAATCATACCTTTGAGGACATGACGCTTTTCATCGGACAGACTTTTCTGCTCGGGAGCAAGGACGGCCCTCCGGAACGAATGCGATCCGCGCGAGTCCCGGCGAATTTCTTTCCGATGCTGGGTGTCGCGCCGATGCTGGGACGCGTTTTTTCAGCGGAAGAGGAAAAGCGCGGCGATCGCGTGGTGGTCTTGAGCTACGGGCTTTGGCAGTGCCGGTACGGAAGGTCTCCGCAGGCGCTGGGAACCGACCTGATCATGGACGGGCGCAAGTTGCGCATCGTCGGCATCATGCCGCCGTCGTTTCAATATCCATTCGCGGATACGCAGGTCTGGGAGCCAGTGACGGCGCATCCTTATTGGGCCCGCAATCGCACCAGTCCGCGATCGGACTCGATCTGGTATGCACTGGGCCGCCTGCGGTCCGGGGTCGCGTGGCGGGAGGCGCAATCGGACATGCGCGGAATCGCGCGGCAACTCGCGGCGCAGTACCCCGATAGCCGGAATCTGCCGGATATCCGGGTGGTTCCTCTTCACGCGCAGACTACCGGACGGGTGGAGCGGCCGCTCGCAGTGCTGTTCGGCTCCGTGTTCCTGATGCTGCTGATTGCATGCATCAATGTCGCGAACCTGCTGCTAGCCCGCGGATCGACGCGCGAGCGGGAGTTCACCGTCCGCAGGGCTTTGGGCGCGGGCCGTGGGACGCTCGCCGCACAACTTCTGACAGAGAGCCTGGTGCTTTCGACGGCCGGCGCGGGGCTGGGACTGGCGCTGGCGGCGGCCGCACTCAAAGCGCTGATCGCGTTTGGGCCGCGAGAGATTCCCCGTTTGGATGAGGCGCGCATCGATCCGCTGGTGTTGTTGTTCACGCTGAGCCTGTCCGTGTTCGTAGCCGCCGTCTCGGGTCTGTGGCCGGCGATGCGAAACGGACCGATGCTGGCGCGAAGCAGGCAATGGAGCACCGTAGCCGATCGCAGCATCCGGAATATGCTGGTAGCCGGCGAGTTCTCCATCGCGCTGGTGCTGTTGGTTGGCGCCGGCCTCATGGTGCGCAGCTTCGTGCGGCTGCAGGGCGTCGAACCCGGCTTCCGGCCGGAAAAGCTTCTGGTCATGCGGATCGACTTACACGTGGGCAGAACCGAGCAGCACGAGGTGGCCTATTTCCGCGAGGCTATCGCGCGCGTCGAGGGTCTTCCGGGGGTGCGCTCCGCCGCCGCGATTTCCGGCTTTCTCACGTCGTACCCGGAGGATTCGGTTGTGATCGAAGGCCGCCAGCCGCAGCAGCCCGGCCCTTCCGACGACGCGATTGCCGGTCCGTACTTCGAGACCACGGGTATTCCGCTGACCAAGGGCCGCTTTTTTTCGGACGAGGACCGGCGCGATTCGCCACCCGTCGCCATCGTCAATGAAACCGCGGCGCGGACCTACTGGGGACCGGGCGAGGATCCTCTCGGCAAGCGATTCCGTTTCCCCGGCAACGGACCGGCGTGGATCACCGTGGTCGGCGTGACCGGCGATATGCACCGCCAGGGCCTCGAAAAACAGGTGGCGCCGCAAGTCTTTCGCCCACACGCGCAGGAGCCGGACAACATGCTGGACGTTATTGTGCGTACGTCGGCCGATCCCCAGACGATCGCGGCGGCGGTGCGGCGCGAGATCCAGTCGATGGACAAGAGCGTCGCGAAATTTGAAGTGACTACCGTCGAGCGGCAGCTGGGGGAGCAGACCGCCGCGCGGCGTTTTCAAACCTCGTTGATCGGCCTGTTTTCGTTGGCTGCTTTGCTTCTGTCCGCCATCGGCATCTATGGCCTGATGCATTATTTCGTAGTGTAGCGCACCAATGAAATCGGCGTGCGTATGGCGTTGGGGGCGCGGTACGGCAACGTGCTGGCACTGGTTTTGCGGCAAGGCTTGACCCTGGCCGGCTGCGGAATCATTGCCGGAATGCTTGGCGCTTTGGGACTCACGCGCCTGCTTTCCAGCCTGCTATATGGAGTGACGCCCACCGATCCGCTGACCTTCGCGGCAACGCCCGCCATCCTGTTGGGGGTTGCGGCGCTGGCCTGCTGGATACCGGCGCGCCGCGCGGCTCGAATCGACCCCATGCTTGCGCTGCGCCAGGAGTGATAGAGGGCGGTACGCTACCTTTTTAGACACTCAGACGTCTGTATACTAAGAGGTCTAAGCATGTCATTGTGGTCACGCATCGCAAATGTATTTCGCGACGATCGTTTGACGCGCGAGATCGACGAAGAATTCGACTCGCACATCGACGAAGCGATCCAGCAGGGCCGCGATCCGGCTGAAGCCTCGAGGGCGTTCGGCTCCGCGCTCAGGCAGCGCGAAGAGAGCCGGGATGCCCGGATCGTCGCATGGCTGGGTGCGCTACGCGCGGACGCGGTCTTCGGCTGGCGCCAGCTGATGAAGCGGAAGGTGACGTCCGCCGCCGCGATCATGTCCCTGGCTCTCGGGACCGGCGCCTGCACCGCGGCATTCCGGCTCATCGACGCGCTGCTGCTGCGGCCATTGCCGGTGGCCTCGCCGGAGCGTCTATACGTGCTGGCCCGCCAGGGAATAAATCCGGCCGGCCGCTTCTTCGTCAGCGAGAGTGCGGAGTACCCGTTGTTCCGCCGGTTGCGCGCGGCGGTGAAGGATCAAGCCGAGTTGATCGCGATTTCGTATGCGGACCGCACCGATCTCACCTACGGTTCGGACGAGGACATGGAGAAAGCCTGGCGGCAGTACGTCTCGGGTTGGATGTTCGGCTCGTTCGGCTTGAAGCCCGACGTGGGGCGGCTGCTGACCGAAAACGACGATGTGACGCCGGGCGCGCATCCCTACGCCGTGCTCTCTTACGATTATTGGACGCGCCGTTTCGGCAGGGACCCCAAAGCGATCGGACGCACATTCCGCGCCGGCAACGAACTGTTTGAAATCGTGGGTGTGGCGCCGCCACATTTCACCGGCACCGAGACTGGCTTGGCAATCGACATCTTCCTTCCCACGATGATGCATCCGGGAGTCGCCAGCGCTGACTCCAGCTGGCTCCGTCCGTTTGTGCAGCTCAGACCGGGCGTTGCCCGCCAAGCCGCCGGCGAACGCCTGCGAGCCGTATTTCAAGCGTGGCAGGAGGAGCGGGCGAAGGGATTCAGTGGAAGGCCCAAGCGGATGATCGATGCATTCCTGCACCAGAAGCTGCTGCTGGAGCCGGCGGGTTCCGGCATATCCGATATTCAGAAGGAGTATCGCAGCGCGCTTGCGGCGCTGGGTCTGCTGGTGGCGTTGGTGCTGTTGATTGCATCGGCCAACGTCGCCAATTTGATGACGGCGCAAGCCACCGCGCGGGCGCGCGAGATGGCGCTGAGAGTCTCCATCGGCGCGGGGCGATGGCGGATGGTGCAACTGGTGCTGGTGGAAAGTGCAATGCTTGCATGCGTGGCGGCCGCCCTGGGCTGCCTGTTCGCATGGTGGGCGGCGCCGTTCGTGGCCGGCAGAATCAATCCGCCGGACGATCCCGTGCGCCTGTTTCTACCGGCGGATTGGCGGGTGCTGGCATTCGTCCTGGCGATGACCGTTGGCATCACGTGCCTATTCGGGTTGGCGCCCGCGCTGCGCGCGTCGGCCGTCGAACCGGCTGGCGCGCTGAAGGGCGGCGAAGATCCGCACGGCCGCCGCCGTACGATGCATGCGCTGATCGCGGCGCAGGCCGCTTTCTGTTTTGTGGTGCTCTTTGTGGCCGGACTGTTTGTCGCGACTTTGGACCGGCTGTCCAGCCAGCCCACAGGTTTTTCTTCCGAGCGGCTGCTGACTGTCGATACGGTCGCGCGGCGTCCGCAGCCGCCGGTCTTGTGGGACCAGGCGGCGGAACATCTAAGGGAGACGCCGGGCGTAGAGAAGGTCGCGCTGGCCGGTTGGCCGCTGCTGAGCGGCAACGGCTGGAATAGCTTCGTCTCAATCGATGGAGTGAGTGCCGGGGACAGTCTGGCCTACTTCCTGGCGGTCTCGCCCGGCTGGCTGGAAACGATGAAGATTCCGCTCATCGACGGTAGAGACCTCCAGGCGGGCGACGAGTTTCCCAGCGTGGCGATGGTCAACGAGGCTTTCGCTAAAGCGTACTTCGGCGGCGAAGATCCGGTCGGAAAATGGTTTGAACCATGGGGGAGCCAGCGGGACCGCATCCGGATCGTGGGATTGGTTCGCGACGCGCGCTACCGCAATATGCGCGAACCGATAACTGCCACGGCGTATGTGCCATTCGCGCGGATCGATGCGCAGGGGGCATGGGTACCGCAGAGTTCCGGGGCGTTTATCGTGCGCACGTCCAGCCGGAACCCACTGGCGATGGCATCCATCCTGCGCCGGGAGGTGCCGCGGGGAAGGCCGGAATTCCGCGTGAGCAACATCTCCACCCAGCAGGAGCTCATCGCGCGGCACACTGTTCGCGAGCGGTTGCTGGCGGCCCTGGCGCTGTTCTTTGCGGCCGTCGCGGTGCTGCTCGGCGGCGTCGGCATGTATGGCGTGCTGGATTACTCGGTGCTGCAGAGGCGGCGCGAAATCTGCATCCGCATGGCCGTGGGCGCGCCGGCGGGCGGCATCGCGCGCCTGGTGACAACTGACGTTTTCCTGATGGTGCTGGCGGGAGCAGTGGCGGGCCTGCTGCTGGGCATGGCATCGGTGCGATACATCGCGGCGCTGCTGTATCAGGTGAAGCCTACCGGCATGGCGATGCTGGCGCTTCCGGCGGTCGCCATTCTGGTGGTGGCCCTGCTGGCTGCGCTGCCCGCGGTGTTCCACGCCGTGCGAACGGACCCTGCCGCCATGCTGCGCGCGGAGTAGACCGGCGGTGGCCCATAATAGCAATCATGTCGTTTGAAATCCGGTGCGCTGTTCCGGCGGACGTTCCCGCACTGCGGGACCTGATCGACGCGTCCGTACGCGCGCTGCAGGCGGGTGACTATTCACCGGAGCAGATCGAAGGCGCCCTGGGCACCGTTCTGGGCGCAGACAGCCAGCTCATCGCGGACGGTACGTATTTTGTCGTCGAAGTTGTGGGCGGGGGCGGGGATCGGCAGATCGCGGGCTGCGGAGGTTGGAGCAAACGCAAGACTCTGTTTGGCGGCGATCGCGGACCGGGCAGGGAAGACAATTTGCTCGACCCACTTACGGATAGCGCAAGAATCCGAGCTCTCTTCGTCCATCCGGATTGGGCCCGGCGCGGGGTTGGCAGCCGGCTTCTCGCAACTTGCGAAGAGGCCGCCAAGGAGGCGGGTTTCAAAGGCTTCGAATTGGGCGCCACCCTAACCGGGGAACGGCTATTTAGGGCAAGCGGCTATCAGGCGATCGATCGGATCGAGGTGCCGCTCTCGAACGGCGCGTCGCTGCCAGTAATTCGCATGTCAAAAGCCGCTTGATTGGGGCGGGCACTCTTGCCCGCAGCCGGGTTTCAGCTGGCTCCAGCCGCCTAAAAAGGCGTCCCCGGAGGTGGACCTCAGGCCAGGAACCAGGCCGTGCTTGGCCGCCCACAAGCTAGTCTGCGCCAGGGTTCGACTGTCAAGACCTGATACAGTGTACGGAGATCTGGTGCCTGCCAGCGACAAAACCGCGGAGCTTCAGGAAAATGGCTTTTGCGTTCTCAAGGCGCATTTCGCCACGTCTGCGGTGCAAAGCTGCCGGGAAGCCTTTTGGCCCGTGCTGCTGGACTATCTGGAGAAAAATCGCGACAGGCCCAACCGCGGCGAGCATCGTCATTTTCTTCCGATGCCTTTCGAGCCGCCCTGCTTTGCCCCGGAATTCTTCTTGGATGGCGGCGTTCTGGACATCGTGCGCAGGGTGATGGACAAGAGGGTGGTGGCCGATCAATGGGGTTGCGATGTCCCCCTCAAAGGCTCGGTGCGCCAGGAGTTTCATGTCGATTACAAGCACCCATTATTCGCCGAGGCGCCCGACCTGCCGCTACCCGTCTATATGCTGGTGGTCAGCTTCGGACTGAGTGACATTTCGCCGGAGCACGGTCCCATTGAGATAGCGCCCGGCACTCACAGGATGCCGAGAAACGAGGCGCTGCGTTCGGTTGCGGACGGAGAAATCGAGCCGCGGCCGGTCACTCTGAACCTGGGCGATGTGCTGATCCGCCATGCCTGGGCTTTGCATCGCGGCACGCCCAATGTGACCGATACCCCACGCGCTCTGGTCACGATCCGCTACGTGCGCTGCTGGTATGCCGACTACAGCCGCGACGTGAATGCGATTCCGCTCGCGGTGTGGCAGTCGCTCCCGCCGGGGCAACAGCAAGTCATGCGGTTTCCTCACTCATAGCGCAATGCGACCATGGGGTCCACGCGGGTGGCGCGCCGCGCAGGCACATAGCACGCAGCCAACGCGACTGCACAGAACAAAATGGCGACGCCGAAGAAGGTGAGCGCATCGGTCGGCTTCACCTCGAAGAGCAGGCTGGCTATGGATCGCGTCATGGCCCAGGCGCAGGCAAACCCCAGTACAATGCCGGTGAGCGCGAGTGCAGCGCCCTGTTTCAAGACCATGCGCATTACGCTCGACCGCTGCGCTCCCAGGGCCATGCGAATCCCGATCTCGCCCGTTCTCTGCTCGACCGAATAGGCCATCAATGCGTACAATCCCATCAGGGACAACAAGAGAGCCACGCCTCCGAACGCAGTCACTAGAAGAGTCTGAAACCGGCGCTGCGCGGTAGCCGCGGATACCAACTGGCGCATGCTCTCGACATCGGCCAGCGCTAGCGTCGGATCGAGATCCCGCAGCACGGCGCGCAGGCTGGACGCCAGGCGTTCCGGAGCGAGCCTGGTTCGCACCACTACGGACGCGGAGTTGGATTGCCATAGGGGCAGATAGACTTGCATGGGTGGTGTGGCTTCCAAGTTCCACTGCCGGACGTCGGCTACCACGCCAACGATGGTCCACCACGGTGCGTCCGTATCACTACGGCACCGTTTCCCCACGGCATCCTGTCCGGGAAAGTATCGCCGGGCAAAGCTCCGGCTCACCATCGCGACTGGCGGACGGCCGGGAGCGTCGTCATCGGTGAAGACTCTGCCGCCGAGCAAAGGTATGCCCATAGCGGCAATGTAGCGGGGCGTGATGGCGCGAATCTCAAACAGCGTCTTTTCGTCTACCGGGTGCCCCTCCACGTTCAACTGACTGAGAGACTCGCCCCCGCCCAGCGGCACATAGTTGATGGCTGCGGCCGCTTCGACTCCCGGCAGGGCGCCGGCCCTGTCAAGCAGGGTGCGGAAGAATGCGCTTTGACGTTGCGGCTGGTTGTACCTTTCGTCGAGTTGGATATGCGCGGTCAACGTCGACCATGAGGTAAAACCTTTGTCGACAGACTGCACGTTCAGAAAGCTGCGAATCAGCAAGCCCGATCCGGCGAGCAAGACGAACGTGAGCGCCACTTCCGCGATCGTCAACGCGCGCTGCAATCGGCCCCCGGCCCCTTTCACAGTGCGGTTACCCGAATTCTTCAGCACCTCGTTTAAATTGCACCGCGAGATAGACAACGCTGGAAACAATCCGAACAAAAGGACCGTCGCCAAAGACGCGCAGACGGTGAAGAGCAATACCCGCCCGTCAATCGAAATCTCTTCGAGGCGCGGGATACCGGCTGGATGGATGTGTACGAGCAGCCGGACCACCAGCGATGCCGCCAACACTCCCATGATGCCGCCAGTTGCGGCGAGGCACAACGATTCAGCCAGCAGTTGGCGGACAAGACGCAATCGGGAGGCGCCCAACGCGGTTCGCACGCCGATTTCCAGAATTCTCGCGTTCGCGCGCGCCAGAACCAGGCTGGCGACGTTACTGCACGCGATCAGCAACACCAGAACCACAGCGGCCAGAAAGATCAGCAAGGCGCGCCGCGACGCTCCGGTTATGGAGACGTCAAACGGACGGACAACGGCTACGGAGCCGTGAAACGGCGGCGGGCGGAGTGGGTCGAGACGGGTAACCATCGCGCTCATTTCCGCTTGCACCTGGGTCAAGGAAACGCCTGGCCGCATGCGCCCAATGGCGTTGCCGGCGCTGTCCTCCCGGGAAGCCCTTTGTTGCGGCGTCATCGCCCAGGGCACCCAGACATCGGTCGCTTTACCGATCGTTTCCAGACTCTCCGTCCCATGCGGAAAGGCAAAGCCGGCGGGCATCACGCCGATGATCCGATAGGGCCGCGCGTTGAGCAGCAGTTCCTTTCGGAGCACGGCGCGATCGAAACCGAATTGGGATTGCCAGAGCGCGTGGCTGATTACGACAACCTGTCCTTTCCCCGGTTTGTCGTCATCGGCGGCCACGGCGCGGCCCAGTTCCGGCGCGATCCCGAGGAGTTGGAAGAACTCGCCAGTTACGCGGGAGCCGGCTACGCGCATGGCGATGCCATTCACCGAAAGATTTATGCGGTCGTTGGTAAATAGCGCAAGATTCGCGAACGAGCGGCTTTGTCTTTGCCAGTCGTAGAATTCTCCATTGGACGGCGCCCACGCTTCGAGCGGCACACCCGGAAAATGGGGATTTGGCTCAAAAAGGAAAACGAGCCGTTCCGGATCCCGGTACGGCAGGGCGCGCAACAGTACCGCGTTCACCAGGCTGAATACCGCCGTGGTTGCGCCGATGCCGACGGCCAGGGTCGTTACAGCCAGGGCGGCAAATCCCGGATTCTTGCGCAGCATCCGCAGGCCATGGCTGACATCTCGCAGCAGAGATTTCATCATCGCGTTTCCCCAGAATCGATAACCATAATAGCGCCAGCTCCGTGCTGGCATGGAACTCCACACCCGACTCTGGCGGGCCCATTGTGTGCACTTTCGCCACGCCGGACCGGTTCGGGGACAAAATTGAGACTTTCCCAACGTTCCCGCCACTAGCATTCTGAAATCCAAAAAGAAAGTGTGTCTGGCGGCGAGGGATGGACGACCAAGAAGTCATTAGAGAGTTCCTCATTGAAAGCAACGAGAGTCTGGCCCGCCTGGACCAGGAGATGGTGGAGCTTGAAAAGCGCCCCCAAGATCCCCAGCTCCTGGCTAGTGTCTTCCGTACAATTCATACCATTAAAGGGACTTGCGGATTCCTGGGGTTCGCCACGCTGGGAGGTGTTACCCACCTGGCGGAGAACATCCTCAGCCAACTGCGCGAAGGGAAACGCGAACTCACCCCCGAGTTAGTCACGCTCATTCTGGAGACCGTGGATGTAGTCAAAACCGTCCTGGTGGCTATCGAAACAACCGGCCACGAAGGACCCGAGGACTATGCCGGCCTGCACAAACGCCTGGAAGCAGCCTGCTCCCTGGCCGCCACCGCCACGCCGGTCGAGGCGTCTCCTCCCGCTCCCGCAGTTTCCCCCGACCCCGAGGAGAAGACTGGCCCAAAAAGTTCTTCCATCGCGGACTCCACCATCCGGGTGGATGTGGTATTGCTCGACAAGCTCATGAATCTGGTGGGCGAGCTGGTGCTGGCCCGCAACCAGATTCTCCAGTTCACCGCCCACCAGGAAGATTCCACTCTCAACGCCACCTCGCAGCGCCTCAACCTCATCACCACCGAACTGCAGGAAGGCGTCATGAAGACCCGCATGCAGCCTATCGGCGTGGTTTGGAACAAACTGCCGCGGGTAGTGCGCGATCTGGCCACTTCTTTTGGCAAACAGATCCACCTGGAGATGGAAGGCGCGGATACCGAGCTCGACAAGACCATCATCGAAGCCATCAAGGACCCGCTCACGCACATTGTGCGCAACTGTTGCGACCATGGGATCGAAAAGCCCGAGGTGCGCGTCCGCAACGGCAAGCCGGCCTACGGCAAGTTGATCCTGCGCGCCTTCCACGAGGGCGGCCAGGTGAACATCGAGATCGCCGACGATGGCGCGGGAATCGACGTTCAGGCCCTGAAAAATAAAGCCGTTCAAAAAGGGCTGATACGGCTCGAGCAGGCGGAGCGCATGACCGACCGGGAAGCGCTGGCGTTTATCTTCCTGGCCGGCTTCTCCACTGCAGCTAAGATTACTAGCGTTAGCGGTCGCGGCGTCGGCATGGACGTCGTCAAAACCAATATCGAAAAGATCGGCGGCGTGGTGGAATTGGTCAGCCGCCTGGGTGAAGGGACCACGCTGAAGCTGAAGATCCCTCTCACGTTAGCCATCATCCCGGGCCTGGTGGTTACACTGTGGGAAAGACGATCGCAGCCGCGCAAGCTGCAGGGAATCGGCGAACGGTACGTAATCCCCCAAGTAAGTCTGCTGGAACTGATCCGTCTCGAGGGCGAGTCCGGAAAACGGCAGATCGAACGCATCCACGACACCCCGTTCTACCGCAGGCGGGGCAGCCTGCTGCCGCTGGTTTATCTAGCCGACGTATTGAAGCTCGGCAGCACGGGCGAATCCAATGTGGTGAATATCGTGGTGCTGCAAGCCGAGGACCGCCAGTTTGGCCTGGTAGTGGATGGCATCAGCGATACT
>DATKFU010000030.1:0-17526 GCA_035511215.1 Bryobacteraceae bacterium
GGGTTGGGCAGCGCCCTGGACGTTGCCGTCAACGGGACAGCCAAAAAACTGCGGCTGGTTGGAGACCTGCAGACCGGTTTCCAGGAGATGCGCGCCGACGCGACAAAAGCGGAGATTTCGTTGCTCAATGCGATCATCGGAGAATTGGACACCCACCGGCTCAACGACGGAGTCCCATGCGGCAGTTGTCACACTTCGGACACCGTGGATACCCACAGACAAGAGTTTGAAGGCGTGGCCACCCGGTTGAGCGCACAGGTGGCACAGTTACGCCCGTTGGTTGTGAGCGCCGATGGCAGGCAAGCTGTGCAGACGTTAGACGCTGGAATCGCGGAATGGCCCTCGCTTTACCGGCAGTATCTGAAATCTATGGCCGATCGCGACTATACCGGCGCGCACCATGTCGTGCTGGACAAGATCGATCCGCTGATCGAGACCATGGATAAAGCCGCCCAACTGCTCGCCATCCAACAGCAGACATTCCTGGCGGCCGCTAGCCGGGAGGCTGGCGCGCGGGTCTCCGGCAGCCGCGTGGTCGCTTACCTGCTTATCGCGTTAAGCCTTCTCGTTGGAGGCGGTGTGTATTGGATCGTGCGTGGCGTCAATCGGGTCTTGCGGCAATTCGCCGTTGAGATGGCCGCCGTGAGCGGACAGGTCACCGGAGCCGCCCAGCAGCTTGCGGCCAGCAGCCAGTCTCTGGCCCAGGGCGCGAGCGAACAGGCCGCTTCACTGGAAGAGACCTCCGCTGCCACCGAGCAGGTGCACTCCACCACCCGCAGCAATGCAGGGCATTGCCAAAGCGCGTCCGCCGTCACCGAACAGGTCAACCAGCAGGTGGGCGAGGCGAACCAGAGTCTGGCCCAGATGATCGACTCCATGCACGCCATGAACGTGTCCAGCGCCAAAATCTCGCATATCATTAAAGTGATCGATGGAATCGCTTTTCAAACCAATATTCTGGCCTTGAATGCCGCGGTGGAAGCCGCCCGCGCCGGGGAGGCTGGCATGGGCTTCGCGGTGGTGGCGGATGAGGTTCGCAATCTCGCGCAACGCTCCGCCCAGGCGGCCAAGGATACCGCAGCCTTGATTGAGGAATCCATTGTCCGGTCAGGCGAAGGCAGCGCCAAGCTCGATCAGGTCGCCCAAGCCATCCGGGCTATCACCGGAAGCGCGGCACAAGTAAAGGGGTTGATCGAGCAGGTGAGTACTGGAGGGCAGGAGCAATCCCGCGGTATCGACCAGATCTCGCGGGCGCTCATCGAAATCGATCAGGTCACCCAGACGGCAGCCGCGAGCGCCGAAGAAAATGCGGCCGCCGGCAAGGAACTTAGTATGCAATCGGAAGGTCTGCAAAGCGTCGCGGAACGGCTGTCCGCGCTGGTCTAAAGCTGCCAGAGCGCGGTTTTGCGGCTACACGCTAAACGAGCTGCCGCACCCGCAGGTGGATTTCACTTGCGGATTGCTGAACTTGAACCCGGAGCCTTCCAGGGTCTCCACGTAGTCCACTTCGGCCCCGTCCAGGTACAGCAGGCTGGCCTGGTCGACAAAAACCTTCAGGCCGCTGAAGCTGTAGGTCTTGTCCAGCATGTTCGGTTGGTTCTCGAAAGCCATCGAATAGCTGAAGCCCGAGCATCCCCCGCCTACCACTGCAATCCGCAGTCCGGCCGGCTTGGGCTCCTGCGAATCCAGAATCTCTCTCACCTTGCCGACTGCCTTTTCCGTCAATTGCACCATAGAAGTTTCTAGCTCCTCGTTGAGATCTTGCCCCGCTACGCCTGCCATTATACCCGAGCTGGATCGGGACAACCAACTAAATGGATGTCCTCCAGGCTCTTAAGTTGCGGGAATCTGCTATTTTTGGGATGGGAAGTTGAAACCGCGGATGAGCAGTCCGCGTCGGAATCGGTGTATGGGAACACTGAGCGGCGCCTTACCACTCACCGCCTTCGGTACCGGGATAGCGACGAAAACCAGAGTGGATTACCTGAACACCCAGGAAGGCGCATTGGTCCGCCGCGCGCAGTCGGGCGAGGAAGCGGCTTTCCGCGAAATCGTGGAAAAGTACCAATCCAAGGTGTTCTCCATCATTCACGGCATCGTGCGCCAGCGCAACGACGTGGAAGACATTGCGCAGCAAGTGTTTGCCAAGGTTTACGTGTCCATCCGGAATTTCGATTTCCGCAGTTCCCTGATCACCTGGATCTATAAGATCACGGTAAACGAATGTTTCGACTACCTGCGCAAGAAAAAGGTGCGCAAACTGGTATACGAAAGCGATTTGAGCGAAGACGAAGTGCGCCGCGTGGAGAATGCCGATCCCGCGATTGATCGCCAGCCGGCTGCGGACCTGAATCTGGCGCGTCGGGATTACGTGCTGAAACTCCTCAGCAGGGTTTCCGAAGAGGAGCGCATGTTGTTGATGCTGAAGGAGGTTGAGGGCTATTCGGTGGAAGAGTTGGCATCCATGACCGGAATGAACGAAAACACTATTAAGGTGAAATTGTTCCGCGCCCGCCAGAAACTGGTGAAGGCGGCGCAACGCCTGGATCGGTCTCCCGGCCTGGTCGCTGGCTGATTGAGTTAAGCGTTTGGTTCCCCATAAGCGGGCAAAGCAGGAAAAGACTCGCGGGGGGAAGAGTAACACTTTTTTTGAGGGAAGAAAGCTATGCATGCGGTAATCATTGAAGATCTTGAGCAGTACTTGAGCGGTCACCTGCCGCTGTCGGTTCTCAACCGCTTCGAAGCCCACCTGGCAATCTGCGGCGAGTGCCGCCGGGAAGTTGACGAAATCCAGGAGTCGAACGGCCTGCTGGCCTTGTTGAAGCCGGCGCCTGTGGACCCTCCTCCAAGTTTCGTCGCACAGCTCATGCGCACCGTCGCCGGGCAGCCGGCCCCGTCATACTGGAATTCTCTTGGCGATTTCGCGTTTGGGCGCCGCGTGGTGTTCGCGTCGTTGCTCACGCTGGCGGTGCTCGGCACCGTCCTGGTGTCGCGCGAACAAGCCTACGCGCCCAATCCAACCACGCCGGAAGCGGTGATGGCCGACGCCGCCGGATCTCCCAACGCCGACCAGATGCTGGTGACGCTAGCCAACTATGAGCCATAATCTGCTCGCCAAGCCCACCCAGGTCCAATTCTGGGAGTCTCCCAAATTCGCCGGCGCTGGAGTGTTGCTGTTGGTGTTCCTGTGCGGTGCCGTGGCCGGAGCCGTGGCCATGAACCTAGGCGCGCACACCATGCTGCATCCCCATCCTTTTTGGGACAATACCGGCAAAACCGAATACCTGAAGAGCGTCACCAGGCAGCTCGATCTGACTCCCGATCAGGCCTCCCAGATGGCCAGCATCCTGGACGATTTCGCGAAATACTATCAAACCGTTTTATCGGATGGCAAGGCCCGAATTCTGAACATCCTGACGGACGAGCAAAAGCGCAAATTCGAGAAGATGTTGAAGGAACGCCCGCGTAGTTGACCCGCGCCTTGACAGCCCCCAGCCCCGCGGCGCAAGATTCCTGTATGCCCACTGTGCAGTCCTATTTTGCAGCCGCCGCCCTCGCCTGCCTTGCGGCCGCGACCGCATGCTCCCGCGCTGCGCCGCCCGAAGCCCAGCTTCACCGCATGGGAGAGCGCGTCACCGTCGGCTCCCTAGTCTATAACGTCTTCGAAGACCAGTGGCAGGCCCAACTCGGCCAGGGCGCCGATACCCGCGTGCCAAAAGACCGCTTTTTCCTGGTCCGCCTCAGCGTCGTCAATGGCGGTTCCGCCGACCTGATGGTCCCCGCGCTGACCCTGGTCGACGACGCCGGCCAAACATACCCCGAGATCTCGAACGGCGACCAGGTCCCCGAGTGGACCGGCTACCTGCGGCGCGTCAAACCGGCTGAAACACTGCAAGGTAACGTGGTGTTCGATGTCCCGCCCAAGCACTATCGCCTGCGCGCCAGCGACGAGACCAGCCAGGAAACCCGCGATATCGATATCCCGCTGAACTTTGTGCCGGACACCCCCGCCATACCGACACAACAATAATGGACAATACGAGTATGAACAGCCTTAGTGGGGCAGGCTCCCAGCCTGCGCGGGACTCCCAGTCCCGCATGCACAGCCTGCGCCCCGCATTGTTAGCCCCGCTCCTGGCCGCCACCCTCTGGGGCGCCACCGTGCCCCTGGCCGTCGTCCGGCCCACCGTCTCCGATCGCGACGGCGGCGCCGCCGTGCCCGGTAGTTATGTCCACGATCCCGGCGAAACCATGTTCTTCAGCTTCCAAGTGGAGGGCTACACGCCTTCTTCCGGCGAGCGCGTGCACCTCAGCTACAAGCTGGAAGCTCTCGATCCGCACGGCGTGCCCATCATGGAGCCGGTCGCGGCGGAAATCGAAGAGACTCTCGCCCCGGAAGACAAAAACTGGAAGCCCTCCGTCCGCCAGGAAATCGTCATCCCGCCGCTGGCCGATTCCGGCACCTACAAAATCGCCATTTCCGTTACCGACGTGGTGGGCAACGCCACCGCCGCCAAAGAGGTCCCCTTCGAAGTCCACGGACGCCGCGTCGAACCGAGCCCCACGCTGGTGATTCGCAATATTCGCTTCTTCCGCGCCGAGGACGACCGCGAAGCTCTATCGAAGCCCGCTTACCGGCCCGGAGACGCCGTCTGGGCGCGCTTCGATATAATAGGCTACAAGTTCGGCGACGGCAATGCCATCGACGTCAGCTACGATGTTGCCGTCCTCGCCTCCGGCGGCAAGGTGCTCTACACCCAGCCGCAGGCGGGCTCGGATAAAACTCCGTCGTTCTATCCCAAGCGCTATGTGCCCGCCGTTTTCAGCCTGGCCACCCGGCGCGACACGCACCCCGGCGAGTACACTTTATTACTCACGGCCCACGACGGCCTGGGTAGTCAGACCTTCGAGGCCCGCCAGAGCTTTACAATCGAATAATCGCCCCCGCCGTCGAATCATATAAACATGCCAAACAGCCTTGTTCTGGGCCTTCGCCCGATCTCTATCGAAGATGTGGAAGACGTGGCCCGCCACGGCGCGCCCGTGGAATTCGCCGAGCCGGCGCGCGCCCGCATCCGCCAGGGCCGCGTCAAATTGGAGGAGCGTCTGGCCGCCGGCGACCGCATCTACGGCGTCAATACCGGCGTGGGCGGCAACATCAAATTCTCCCTGGACGCCGAGCAAACCGAACGCTTCCAGCACAACCTGATGAATCACCTTTCCTGCGGCACCGGCGCCCCCTTGCCGCGCGATGTGGTGCGCGCGGCCATGCTCCTGCGCCTGGCCACATTCGCCCGCGGATCGTCGGGTGTGCGCTGGGAGCTGGTCTCCGCGCTCGAGGGTTTGCTCAATCGCGGCATCGTCCCGGTGGTCCCGCGGTATGGATCCGTCGGCGCGAGCGGCGACCTGATGCCCTCCGCCTACATCGGCCGCGCGCTGTTGGGTATGGGTCAGGTCGATTACCAGGGCCGCCGCATGCCGGCCGGTGAGGCCTTGCGCGCCGCTGGTCTCGCCACCGTGCGCTTCGCCCCCAAGGAAGGCCTGGCGCTGATCAACGGCACTACCGGCATGACCGCCTTCGCCGCGCTCGTCTGGCTGGACGCATGGCGCGTGCTGCGGGCTCTCCTCGGCGCGGTGGCATTGGCCATTGAGGCGTTGCAGGCCCCCTCCGAGCCTTACCGGCCCTGGGTGCACGAGAGCAAGGGCCATCCCGGCCAGATCGCCGTCGCCGCGCATCTCCTCGGCTTGCTGGGCGGCAGCGGACTCGTCACCGAATCCTATATTCAACGCTGCTACTCGCTGCGCTGCGTCCCCCAAGGCCTCGGCCCGGCCTGGGAAGCGCTGGATGCCGCGCGCGCCGTGGTCGAGCGCGAAATCAACTCCGCCAACGACAATCCGTTGATCGACCCCGAAACCGGCGACATCTATCGCGCCGGCAACTTCTACGGCGGCCATATCTCCCGCCTGCTCGACACCTTCAAGCTGGATTTCGCCATCGAAGGCAACTGGGCCAACGCCCTGTTCGCCGTGCTGGTGGACGATAAATTCAACGGCGGCCTGCCGGCCAACCTGGTCCCCGACCCAGGCATGAATTCCGGATTCAAAGGCATGCAGTTGAGCATCACCAGTCTCACCTGCGCCATTCGCCAGATGGCCGGCCCAAGCTCCATCCACTCCCTGCCCACCGAGCAGTACAACCAGGACGTGGTCAGCCTCGGCATGCATTCCGCCGTCACCGCCGCCGACGCCATCGAGTGCCTGCGCAACGCGGTGGCGATGGTGCTGCTGGCCGCGGCCCAGGCCGTGGATCTGCGCGGCGGCCCCGAACAACTGGGGCAGGGAAGCCGGCGTATCTACGACGGCGTGCGAAGGCTGGCGCCCTTTCTGGAGAGCGACCGCCCCATGGAAGACGACATTGTGGCGCTCGCGCACGATATCCATGGAGGGCGGCTAGCAGCTGGGCAGCGGATTTAGCCGTCGGGCAGGCCATCGTTGTTGGTGGCCTGCCGGGGTAGTGTCGGCGCGCTATACCACAGAAAATAGACCCACATTATTCCCATGACCGTCACCGTCCAAAATAAACCAAAGGCAACCCAAATAACGCTTCGGCAGGCGTTGGCAGAAAGTACACCTGGAGGCCGAGCGAAGCGTTAGGTCCTCGAGCGCGTACCTACGCATACCGAGCGAACCCCGGAGCGCTTCCCGTGTATCTCAATCGTTTGCCCTTTCATCTCGATCGCGCATCGTTGCCCGTCAGCATGGAAGCCAGCCTGTCCCCGGGAAATCGCCCTCACCTAGCCTCCACCGCAACCGGTACTAAGGCCCGAACATCGCGGGAACGGATCCTAAGCTGGTATCTACGATTTGCCGCACGGCGCCAGATTCGCTTCCGGAAGTTGCCGCGAAGAAGTTTGGGGATTCGCTCCCCGCAATCCGGCAGTGAACGAGGTCGTCCAACATAAGGTTTCGCAGCCCTTCAACCGATATAGGAAGTGGATGGGAGCTGGAGCATCTTCCGGCGGCGGAACTTAATCCGCGGCCGTCTACCCGAAGGACAAACAACTGTGACTCCGTTTTGGACGCGATTCTGGGCCGACGACGGCGGCCAGGACCTGATCGAATATACCCTTATGCTGGCTTTTGTGGCGCTGGCTTCGGCGGCCCTGTTTGTGGGCGCCGGGCACAGCATCAACACCATCTGGTCGAAGGCCGGCGCGCAATTGAGCACTGCGGCCGGATCCTAGCGCGAGAGAAGAGCAGCCTTCCAGGCTCCCGAAACGCCACGTTGCTCGAAAGCGCTAAGACAAGCAAGCTCATCCGACTCTTCCATCCACGCATTCACCTGTGGAGTGTCCGCTTCGAATGGATCGGAGCGCCGCTGACCGGCCGGACAGACATTTGGCTGCGTCACGATTCATGTGTTGGCATTCAACGAGCCGCCTTTTCTCGCTATGCACTAATCTAACTGGGTGTACTAGTATATCGTTTTAGTAAAACATATCCATAAGACTTTGTTTTAAGCGATGCTGGGTACATGGCACGAGCATTCCGGCGCCAAGCTGGTTCTTACCGACGAGGAGAAAAAACATCTCGATCAGCTTCGCCAGTCGCAAAGCGCGGGTTTCCGCGACGTCCCGCGCGCGCAAGTCTTGTGCGATATCATGCCGGCGAGACCGTAAGCCAGACTGCGCGCGCCCTAAAGATGACGCGCAAGAGTGCTATGGATATGTTTTACTGAAACGAAATACTAGCGGAGCCGCACTGACGCACGCGCACGCACCGTCAACAGCAACAGGCAGCGGGTGGTCTCCGCGCAACGCATGGCAGCGTGCGTCAACTCGACGATGCCGTCGCTGGCAGGGTGCTGCGGGCCGAGCATATCGAGGGAGACGTCCGCGTAATTCAGAATGAAAGTCAGTTCGTCGTTAAAGTCTTTACCGGCAGCCATGGTCAGGCTGCTGAGCCGGTCGAATTCGCCTGCGAACGACTTGAGGCGCCGGGTTGCCGAAGCAGTTTGTTCCTTCACACTCGATCTTAGCCCGGCGGTGGAAGAGAAACGCCGCAACAAAGCGCCAGCAGATTGAAGGGCAACGAGTTAAATATCCGCTCGACGTGTCACCGCCGGCGTACGCGCGCCACGTACAATAGTAACTGTGCGTTTCGAGATTTACCGCGCCGAGTCCGCCGGCATTCTCTCCCCCACCTCCGGCTTCATCGCCCAGGCGGGCTTCACGCACTCGCTCTCGCCGGCGCGCAATTGCACCTTCGCCTGCACTTATTGTTACGTCCCCACCATGCGGGTCTACGGCGGGCTGAAACCGGACGACTGGAACAATTGGGGCCGCTTCACCACCTTCAAGAGCAACGCTCCCGGTCTGCTGCGCGCGTCGCTGCGGCCTCACCAGACCATCTATTGCTCGGCCCTGGTGGACCCTTATCAGCCGGCCGAGGAAACGGAATACATGATGCCGCGGCTGCTCGATGAGCTAATCGCGCGTCCGCCGCGGGTCTTCGCCATACAGACGCGCGGCCCGCTCATCCTGCGGGATGTGGCTCGGCTGCAGCGCCTCGCCGCTTCGACGACGCTGCGGGTGAGCTTTTCCATCACCACGGATAGCGATCGCGTGCGCCGGCTGTACGAGCCGCACTGTGCGCCCATCGGCGAGCGCCTGGAAACGGTGGGGCGGCTGCGCGCCGCAGGCATCGCCACGTACGCCACGCTGGCGCCGCTACTGCCCTGCGATCCGGAAGCGCTCATCGACTTGGCGCTCGAAGCCACCGACCGCGATATCATCGGCGATCCGTTTCACGTGCGCGCGGTGAAGAAGTGCGGCGCCACCACGCGCGACGCTGGCGTGCGCATCAGCTGCGCCCAGGGTTTTTCGGAATGGCACGACCCTGCCTTTCAAACTGCGGTAGTGGAAAAGATGCGGCAGAGAGCCGCCGCGGCTGGGCGGCGATTCGCCACCGGCGTCGCGGCTTTCGGCTGGCTTGCAGAGAAGACTGCGGAGATCGACAATGACGGCAACGGCAACTGCGAACGAAGTTTTGGAACGATTGGAAATTGAGCCGGTTAATTCCGGCGCGTGCGACGGCGATTGGTTTCCCCATCCCGCGGGCGGAGAACTGGCCTCCATCAACCCGGCGGATGGCTCTGTCATCGCGCGCGTGCGCATGGCGGGGCGGGAGGACTATGAGCGCGTGGCTGCGCACGCCGCCGGCGCCTTCCGCGAGTGGCGCATGATCCCGGCGCCCAAGCGCGGCGAGATCGTGCGCGAAATGGCCGACGAGTTGCGCCGCGTCAAAGCCGATCTGGGCGCGTTGGTCAGCATGGAGATGGGCAAGATTCGCGCCGAAGGCCAGGGCGAAGTGCAGGAGATGATCGACGTGGCGGACTTCGCGGTGGGCCTTTCTCGCCAGTTGTACGGCCTGACCATGCACAGCGAACGGCCCGGCCATCGCATGTACGAGCAGTGGCATCCATTGGGCGTGGTGGGCGTAATCAGCGCATTTAATTTCCCCGTGGCGGTGTGGGCCTGGAATGCAATGATCGCGGCGGTTTGTGGCGATTGTGTGCTGTGGAAGCCATCGTCGGACACGCCGCTGACGGCCATCGCCGTGCAAAAGATTTCGAACCGCGTGCTTGACCGCCACGGCCTGAAGGGCATCTTCAACCTGGTGATCGGACGCGGCGATGCCGTGGGCGAAGCCATGCTGAACGATGCGCGCGTGCCCCTGATCAGCTTCACAGGCTCCACCCAGGTGGGCCGCCGCGCGGCGGAGACCGTGTCGCACCGGATGGGCCGCACGATTCTGGAGCTAGGCGGAAATAACGGCATCGTGGTAATGGACGATGCCAATTTCGATCTGGCCCTGCGCGCGGTGCTGTTCGGCGCGGTGGGCACCGCCGGACAACGCTGCACCACCACACGCCGCCTGTTCCTGCAAAAGGGCATAGCCGGCCGGATGACGGAGGCGCTGGTCCGCGCATATAAGCAGGTCGCCATCGGCAACCCGCTGGACCCGCACACGCTGATGGGTCCGCTGGTGAACGCGCGCGCCGTCGAGGACATGATGGCAGGTCTCGACACTGTCCGAGGGCAGGGCGGGGAAGTGCTCTACGGCGGCGGACGGTTGGGCGGTTGTTTCGTGGAGCCGACCCTGGTTAAGGCGAAGCCGGACATGCCCATCCTGCGCGAAGAGATTTTCGCCCCAATTCTTTATCTGGTGGAATTCGACGATCTGGACCAGGCGATTCACTGGCATAACGATGTGCCGCAAGGCTTGTCTTCGGCCATGTTCACGACCGACCTGATATCCGCCGAGCGCTTTCTGAGCCACGCCGGCAGCGATTGCGGAATCGCCAACATTAACATTGGTACCAGCGGCGCGGAGATCGGCGGCGCGTTCGGCGGCGAGAAGGACACCGGCGGCGGCCGCGAATCCGGCAGCGATTCCTGGAAGGCCTACATGCGCCGCCAGACCAACACCATCAACTGGTCGTCGCAACTGCCGCTGGCGCAGGGCATCGAGTTCAACGTTTAATGATCTACACCTGCTATGAAATGATACGGGATTGCCGCGCCGGCCGTCCCGCAGGCTGGTCGTACTTTCTGGCGCAGTATGTCCCGGTAGTTCAAAGATTTTTGAAACATTATTTCCCGGAGCGCGAAAGCGGGGCGCTTATCGAGCGCGTGCTGGTTGAGCTGTACCAGCCTGAATCCAGCCTCTTCCAGTCGCTCGATCCAGCGCCGGAGCGGGCTTTTGTAGCCGAACTGCGGCAGCGCGTAGTGAGCGTTGTGGAAGGCGGTTCCGCCAGCGCGCCGCCCGATATTCCGATCGATATTGAGGCGCTGGGGGCGGCATTGGAGCCTCTCACGCTTACCGAGAAGCTGGTGATCTGGTTCGAAACCATGCGCTACGGCGATGCGGATGCGGGCCGCATGCTGCGCATGTCGCCCGAAACGGCGGAAAAGATTCGCGCGCGCGGCGCCGAGTTGATCCGCGCCGGCGTGGATTCGTGGCGCAGCACGCTGCTCGCCGATAACGGAACGTTGCTGGGACGGGCAGCCACGGCAATGTCCACCGAGGACTGCGTGCCCGCGAAAACATTTCTGGATGTGATCGACGGTCGCGCAACCTGGCGCGGCCGCGAGGAAATGGAAAGGCACGTGAAAGGCTGCTGGCATTGCCTGGATCGCTATTGCCGCCTGCTGGAAGTGGTGGATGTGTTGCGCGGCTCGAAGCCGCTCGCTGAAGCCGAGGCCGCAGGCTATAGGCGGCTGCTGGGAATCGAGATTCCCAAGCGCTCATTTTGGAAGCGATAAATGGACACGCTCGAACAGAGGCTTGCCGACGTCCGCATGCGGATCGCCAGATCGGCGGACCGCGCCCACCGCGACGCCGCGCAAATCATGCTGCTGGCCGTCACCAAAGTCTTCCCGGCCCAGGTCATTCGTGACGCGTACGCGCTGGGGCTGCGCGAATTCGGCGAGAACTACGTCCAGGAATTCGAAGGCAAGCTGCCCGCAGTGAGCGATCTCGCCGGCGCGCGATTCCACCTGATCGGCCACCTGCAAAGCAACAAGAGCGGACGCGCGGCGGAGATGTTTCAATGCATCCAGACCGTGGACTCGCCGAAGCTGGCCCGGCGTCTCAACGAAACCAGCAAGACCCTCGACGTCATGCTGGAAGTGAAGCTGTCGCCCGAGCAGGCCAAGGCCGGCGCCCGGCCGGAAGAACTCCCGGATCTGATCGCAGCGGTGCGCGACTGCGCGAACCTGCGACTGCTCGGCCTGATGACCATGCCGCCATGGTCCGCCGACCAGGAGCACTCGCGTCCTTATTTCCGGCGCCTGCACGAACTAGCCGCACAATACGGTATGCCGCATCTCTCCATGGGTATGTCGCACGATCTGGAAGCGGCCATTGAAGAGGGCGCCACCATTGTGCGCGTGGGAACGGCACTATTCGGGAAGCGCAAGAAGCCGTGAAAGTCGCATACTACGCTCCGCTGCCTCCCGCCCGCACCGGGGTGGCCGATTACGCGGCGGCATTGCTGGAGGCTTTACGCCGGCATGGCAATGTGGAACCGCACGCGCGCCACGGCGACGTTGCGCTCTACCACCTGGGCAACAATCAACTGCACCGCCAGATCTACCAGCGCGCGCTAGCGGAGCCGGGTGTGGTAGTGCTGCACGATGCCGTGTTGCATCATTTCTTCCTCGGCTCGCTCGGCCACGCCGCCTATATCGACGAGTTCGTCTACAATTACGGCGAATGGCATCGCGCGCTGGCCGAAGATCTGTGGCGGCGCCGGGCCAGTTCGGGCTCCGACCGGCGCTACTTCGATTACCCGATGCTGAGGCGTATCGCGGAGCGCTCGCGCGCCGTAGTAGTGCACAATCCTGCCGCGGCGCGCATGGTCAGCGCCCATGCGCCCGGCGCGGGGGTGATCGAGATCCCGCATTTATTCGCCCCGCCGGAGCTGCCGACGGCGTGGGAAGTCGTTCGCATGCGGCAGAGCCTGGGTGTTCCGACGCACGCATTTCTCTTCGGGGTGTTTGGCTACCTGCGGGAATCCAAGCGCCTCTGCGCCGTGCTGCGCGCATATGATCGGCTGCGCCAAACCTGCCCCCGTGCCGCGGCGGATGCCAGGCTGCTGATCGTGGGGCCATTTGTTTCCTCCGACCTGGCGCGGGCGGCCGCTCCGCTATTGCACGGGCCCGGAATCCTGCGCTTGCCGTATCTCACCGACCGCGGCTTCTGGCGCGCCGCACTGGCGGTGGATGCCTGCATCAACCTGCGCTATCCCGCCGCCGGCGAAACTTCCGGCGTTGCCATCCGGCTGATGGGCGTGGCGAAGCCCGTCCTGCTCACCAACGGGGAGGAAAACTCACGCTACCCGGCGGCCGCTTGCCTGCGCATCGAGCCGGGCTTGGCCGAAGAAGACTCGCTCCGCAACAGCATGTTTCTGCTAACATCAATGAAAGAATGTGCTGGTGAAATCGGACTTCGCGCGTCCGGGCACATCGTCGAGCGCCACCAGGCCGTTCAAATCGCCGAACAGTATTGGGACACATTGTGCGCCTATCGCCGGTAGTGCTACTTCTGTGCACCGGAGCTTTATCCGCGGCGCCGGACCAGATCGCCGCCAGCCTCGATGTTGCCGTACCCATGCGCGACGGTGTGCGCCTCTCCGCGAATGTCTTCCGCCCGGAGGCGCCGGGCCGCTACCCCACCATCCTGGTGCGCACGCCATACGGCAAGGGGACCGGCATCTCGCCAACTTACTCGCCATTCGTGGAGCGCGGCTACGCAGTGGTGGTGCAGGATGTGCGCGGCCGTTACGCATCGGAGGGCGTCTTCCGCCCGCTCGAGCAGGAGCCGGGCGACGGCGACGATACGCTCAACTGGATCGCGCGCCAGCCCTGGTCGGATGGCAAAATCGGCATGCTGGGCGCTTCTTATTTGGGAATCGTGCAGTGGAAAGTCGCGGCCCTGAACAATCCGCATTTGAAAGCCATCTTCCCTGCCGTCTCCGGCTGCGACGATTACCTCGACCGGTTCTATTCGCCGGGCGGCGCCATGAAGCTGGGCCAGCGCCTGCTGTGGATGTCGGAAAACCTCCGTGCGCCGCGCTTCCATCCCGACTTCGCCAAGTTCGTGTTGCACCTGCCCTTGCGCACCGCCGACACGGCTGCTACCGGACAGACCTCGAGTATGTTCCAGGAGGCCGTGGCGCATCCCGCCTACGATTCGTTCTGGAAGTCCATCAGCGTGCGCGAGCAGTTGGACAAGATCCGTGTGCCGGTGTTTTCGGTGGGCGGATGGTTCGACAATTTCGTGGAGAGCGATCTGGAAGCTTACGAGCGTTTGCGCAAAAACTCCGGCGTCCACCGCATCCTGATCGGACCGTGGCCCCACAACAAAGCCGCGAAAATGGAAGGCGTGGACTTCGGGCCGGATGCGGACATACCTTTGCGCGGCCTTCAAATGCAGTGGTTCGACCAGTTTCTGAAGGGCAAAGACACGCCGCTGCTTTCGCAGGCTCCCGTGCGCGTTTTTGTGATGGGTGCGAACCGCTGGCGCGACGAACGGGAATGGCCGCCGCCTGCGCATCGGGAGCGGTTCTACCTGGAGAGCCGCGGTCACGCCAACACGCTCAGCGGCGATGGCTGGCTTCGCCTGGGCGCCTCTGCCGATCCGGCATCTTCGGCGCGCGCTACCGACCGGTTCGTTTTCGATCCCCACGACCCGGTCCCCACCGCGGGTGGGGCAGCCTGCTGCAATCCGAAGGTGTTTCCCTGGGGGCCCAAGGACCAACGGGCCGTGGAGCGGCGCCGGGACGTGCTTGTGTATACCTCGGCTCCGTTGAAACGAGACCTGGAAGTGGTCGGCCCCGTGCGCGTGGTATTGTACGCCGCCACTTCCGCGCGCGACACGGACTTCACTGCCAAGCTGGTGGATGTGTTTCCGGACGGGCGCGCGCAGAACCTGACGGACGGCATCCTGCGGCTGCGGTACCGCAAATCGCTCGAAAAGCCGGAACTCGCGCGGCCTGGTGAAATCTGCAAAATGGCGATCGACGCGGGCGTCACCGGCAACGTATTTCAGAAGGGTCATCGCATCCGTATGGAGATATCCAGCAGCAATTTTCCGCGCTTCGACCGCAACCCGAATACGGGCGATCCGGTCGCCGATGCCACCGAGTTGCGCAAGGCTTCGCAGACGGTCTATCACGATGCGCGGCGGCCATCCTACGTGGTTCTGCCGGTACTCGAAGACTGATGCGGATTGACTTCGGGTCGGCCGGCGCGGTATTTTTCAGTTATAGCGGTAGACGGCGCGGTAGCCAAGTGGTAAGGCCAGGGTCTGCAAAACCCTTATTCGTCGGTTCGATTCCGACCCGCGCCTCCAACATTTTAGCCGTAGCCGGCTGATTTCAATCGTCATTTTCGTTACCGCTCGATCACCGTGATTCTCGGTGGTTACTGCGGCTTCCCTGTGGAAATGTCCTAAACCGGACGGACAAAATGGGTTTGGGCACCGGACAAAACTCACTTTACCCTCCGCATCTTTCGCCGGCGCATCGCTGCGGCGTACCGCTCCATAGCCTGTTTCTGCTGCGGTTGGTCCGGATGGACGTACCGCATGATCGTTCGCAGGTTCGCATGACCCATGATCGCGGCTAACGTAAAAGGGTCTGTTTTGAGTTCGGTACCCTGCGCTGGTTCCGAAGGTATGCCGCAGATCATAAAGGACGAAGGAAACGCCTGCCTCCCGACACGCTCGGTCATGGCTGTTGTTCAGCTTGGTAATGTGGTTGCCGGGATACCGCTCGCTCGGGAAAAGCCACGGCCCTTCTGTTTTCAGCCTAGCGGAGAGGATCGCCAGGATTTCCGGCGTTAAGTAAAGCGTACGTTTTGCCGCGCGGCTCTTGCCGCCGCGAATGGCCAGCGTGCCCGATTCCGGGTCAAAATCGCACTTCGCGGCAGCCATGATCTCTTCCGGACGGTAGCCCTGATCAATCAGAACCTTCGACACGTCATAGAGATTGCGGCGCCGGCCCGGTCTGTTACCTCAAACGCGCTCTTGAAATATGCCTTTTCCTCTTCGGCCGACAGTGGATGCATGCGCACGGCGTCCGCATCGCTAGGGATGCTGACCTCTCGCACGGGGTTGCCGTCTCGCCAACGCATTGTTTGCGCGTATTGAAAAAACAGACTGAGGGCGTGTAAATCATGGCGGAGCGTGACGTCCTTCACGGCATTGATCTGGACGCGATGGGTTTTGTACCTCTCGATCTCGCCTGCGTCTATCGACACGACGGGCATGTTGCCGAAGAAATTCACGAGCGAGGCAAAGCTCACCCGGATTCGTTCGGCCGTGCTCGCCTTTTGCCGGTACTCAACGTCTTTACACCAGCCAACGAACTCGCCCGCAGCCGTCGCGAAGTCCCTTGGGGTTTCAGCTTCACGGCCCTGTTTAGCCAACTCCCGTTGGGTCTTCTCGTAGCGCTGGGCGCGTTTCCGGTTGTCTTCGGTGGCCAGTAGTCCCGTCGAACCTGCGTATTCTCGCCCTGCGATGTTGAACCGGTAGTGCCACCGGGGTCCGCGCTTTCTTATCGGCATATGCTTTGTTTCGCTCCTCCTGGAGATACGCCTCCAGATCATCTGCATAATAATAAACTGCCCGACCGATGCGCACGGCGATCGGTCCCTTTCGTTGACTCCTCCAGTTCGCAAGCGTGGCCTCGGACACGCCAAGCTTTGCGGCCGTGTCGGCAGGTGTGAACCGCGGGGCTTCGAGCAGTGCATTCGTGGCCATCGTGTAATCCATGTAGAGCGCGTCCACCCTTTGATCATCCCTCAGCGAGTTTTTCCAAGGCGGCCTTCGAACCGTTGTGGAGGCTCATCCCCACCGCCTTCAGATACCGCTCGTAGCCGGCCCGCCCTTGCGCAATCACGGACGATTTGTTCTCCGCTGCAGGAGGCGGCAGGTACGTCAGGATGGTTTTGGCGAGGTTCTCCAGCATGGCGAAGAGCACGTACTCGGTGCGCTGCAAGCGCGCGATCTCCGTGCGCATGGTCGCCATCGTGGCGGCCTGGCGCTTCTCCAGGCTATGCACCTCCTCTGTCAATTGGCCTTGCTTTCCCAAGCTGGCCCGCACGAATTCCGCACTCGTCTCGTAGCCCCACTGCTGTGCGACCTCCGTTAACCGGCGACACTCCTCAGCCGTCAGGCGCACCCTCAGATACACATTGCGTCTTCTGCTCATCGTCCCCTCGCCTGCTCCACGCTAACCAGAGCCTTTCTGACCGTGCGCTCGATGTAGTCGTTCTGCCGCTTTTCATTTCCCTTGTGGCTCAAATCGCGTGAACGCAACGCGACCTTGACATCCTCGACCGCCGCTCCGTGCGTCACCGCGTACACTGCGTAGGCCAGATCCACCCGTGTTCCATCGCCGCCATACCTGGCATCGGCACGGAACGCCTCGATACCCTTCAATGGCCCCCAGTTCTGCCCCGCTGCCGGCGTCCCGAACCTGACCTGCGCTCGCGCTCGCTCCGCGCGTTCACGCTCCAACCCGGCTCGCACCGTCGATATCAACCGCTCGCTCTCGCGAGCGATCACGCCGAAGGCCTCGACCAAGCGCACGAACGGGAACAGCGTCCTGGGCGCCAGGCCGCTGTGGATCTCACGTAACCGCTCCTCGGTGTAAACGTTCCCGTCTCGGTCGACCCAGCGGCCCTCTAAATCCCGGTGGAAGTTCTGGCCGCGCCACGCGTCGTAATCCGGCACTGGCACTACCTGCCTGTATCGACCCTTGGTGTTTCGAAAGCCTGCCAGCCTGCCGAAGTGTCGCCAGTCGGCAGCTTTCACATCGCCGCCAAAACGCTTCGCCAACTCGCGCGCCACCGCTGTCCCCAGTTCCTTGTCGAGTCGAGTGGAGTGCTTGATCCAAGCCTGAAAGTTACCAGGGGATGTTTGCACTACCGCCGCCGGCTGGGTTCCCTCCTGTCG
>DATKFU010000031.1:0-8681 GCA_035511215.1 Bryobacteraceae bacterium
GAGTGAACATGCCCGATTACATCACGAATCGGGGCTATTGTCAACTATTATGACGGACAGGACACTAGCCAAGGTAGATCAAGAGAGAGATCGACCCGCTGAGCACATCGAGGAGGCGATCTCCGAATTGGGGCTGCTCCCCGCCGAGCTAGAGATCGTTCGCGCGCTTGGAGCATCCAGCTCTGTCTTGTCACACGTACCGGACGCCGCATCCCAAGTGGCTCCGTCTCAAGCAACACTGGGACACGATAGATACGATGGTGCGAGAAATGGCTACGCACGCCTGAGAGGCGATGCCTCGCGTGGTGCAAAGGGCCCCCGGTCCCGCGGAGCCTACAATACCGAGAGGCGGGCTCCAACTCTCAGTGGCACCGCATCGCGGCACGGCTCCCCCACAATGCTATCCTGATGCTTAGCACCCATCCGCCCGTCCGCCTGCGCGTGACGTGTGCTCCCGGAAGGAGTTTTCATGCAGTCTCGCCGGATTTTCATCGGCAAAGTGGCCAGCGGCCTGGCCGGCGCCATGGCCGCGCCCAACGTGTTGGCTGCCAGCGACCGCATCCGGTTGGGCATTATCGGCGCCGGCGATCGCGGCACGCAGATCATGCGCGAGGCGCTGGCTTGTCCGAACACGGAATTCGCGGGCATCGCGGACGTCTATACCAAGCGCCTGGAAGACGCCGGGGCCATCGCGCCCGGCGCCAAGACTTATCTCGATTACCGCCGCCTGTTGGACGACAAAAGCATCGATGCGATCCTGATCGCCACGCCGCAGCACCTGCATTGCGAGCACTTCGTCGCGGCGCTCGACGCCGGGAAACACGTCTATCAGGAAAAGACCATGGCGTTCAGCGTGGAGCACGCCAAGCGGATGCGGGCCGCTTATCAGAACGCCGGCCGGCGCACGGTGCAGATCGGCCACCAGGCATGCTCGTCCGGCCAGGTGTGGGACGCGGTCAACTTCTTGAAGACGGGCGGCGTGGGAAAAATCACGGCCATTCACGCGCACATGTATCGCAATACGCCGCACAGCAAACCGCAATGGACGCGGCCGGTCTTTCCGGATATGACGCCTGAAAACATCATCTGGAACGCCTTCCTGGGAGAGGCGCCGGCGCATGCATTCGACGCCAACCGCTACGTCAACTGGCGCTTCTTCTGGGATTATTCCGGCGGCAACGTTTACGAGAATATGTGCCATCAACTGGCCTTCTGGTATAAGGCGATGGGGCTGAAAATCCCGCACACGGCGAACATGGCGGGCGGCGTGTATCTGTGGAAGGACGGACGCGAGGTACCGGACACCATGAACGTCACGCTGGAACATAACGAAGAGATTCTGTTTTCATGGGATTCGGGATTCGGCAACAATCAACTGGGCAGCACGGAAGACGTGCTGGGCACCGATGGCACCATTTCGAAGAGCCAGCAAATACGCTACCTGCCGCAGAAGGTAAACCGTCCGGACGGCGCGGAGATGCTGGGATCCACGCGCACCGCGCCTAACGCGCACACGCAGAATTTTCTGGATTCGATCCGCTCGGGACAGGAGCCCAACTGTCCGTTCGAGCTGGGCTTCCGCGTCTCGATCGCCTGCCGCATGGCGGTGGAAAGCTATCGCCGGCAGCGGCCGGTGGGGTGGGATGCCGCCAAAGAGGAAATCGTCTGAGCCGCGCGCGCTAGCCGGCGCTCTCCCCTACGAAATGGATTTTGAATACACGCCCGAACAGATCCAGCTGCGCAAAGCCGTGCGCGAATTCGCCGAAGCGGAAATCGCGCCGCACGTAATGGAATGGGACGAAGACCAGATCTTCCCCATGGAGGCCATCTGCAAGCTCGGGAAACTCGGCTACATGGGCGCCATCTTTCCGGAAGACCTGGGCGGCGCCGGATTGGGATACATCGAGTACAGCATTATCATCGAGGAACTGTCGCGCGTGGATGGGTCGGTGGGCATCATCGTGGCCGCGCACACTTCGCTTTGCGGCAACCATATATATAAAATGGGCACCGACGAACAGCGCCGCCGCTACATTCCGCGGTTGGCTTCGGGCGAGTGGCTGGGCTGCTGGTCGCTGACCGAGCCCGAAGCCGGTTCGGACGCCGCGGGCACGCGCACATCGGCTCGACTCGAAGGCGAGTGCTGGGTGCTCGACGGCGCCAAGACTTTCACCACCAACGCGCACTTCGCCAACGTCTGCGTGGCCATGGCGGTGACCGACCGTACCGCCGCGCAACACGGCATCTCGGCATTCATCATCGATCAAGGCACGGCGGGGTTCCGTCCCGGCAAGAAGGAGAACAAGCTGGGGCTGCGCGCCAGCGCCACAGGCGAAGTGATCTTCGAGAATTGCCGCATCCCGCAGACGCAGTTGCTGGGCAAGCGCGGCGAGGGCTTTGTGGATAGCCTGAAGGTGCTGGACGGCGGGCGCATTTCCATTGCGGCGCTGGCCATCGGCATGGCGCAGGGCGCATACGACGCCGCGCTGCGTTATTCGAAGCTGCGGCGGCAGTTTAGCCGGCCCATCTCCGAATTCCAAGCCATACAGTACAAGCTGGTGGATATGGCCACGTCGATCGACGCGGCGCGCCTGCTGAACTATCGCGCCGCCTGGATGCTGGATCGCGGCCAGCGCGTGACCAAGGAATCGGCCATGGCGAAGCTGTTCGCGTCGGAAGCCGCGGTACGCGTGGCGGACGAGGCGGTGCAGATCCATGGCGGCTACGGCTTTATCAAGGATTATCCGGTCGAGAAGTTCTACAGGGACGTGAAGCTGTGCACCATCGGTGAAGGCACCAGTGAAATACAGCGTCTGGTCATCGCGCGGCAACTTCTGAAAAGCTGATGACGGATTGGGCGCGCAAGATTGCAGAGGGCGATGCACGTGCGCTGGCCCGCGCCGCCACGGGAATCGAGAACCGCGACCCGCGGGCGCTGGAAGTCCTACGGGAGCTGCAGGCGCGCAGCGGACATGCGGTGGTGGTCGGCATTACGGGGCCGCCCGGCGCGGGTAAGAGCACGCTGGTGGATGCGCTGGCGCGCGAACTGCGCCGCCAGGGCCGCACGGCCGGAATCGTCGCGGTGGACCCCACCAGCCGGCGCACGGGCGGCGCCATCCTGGGCGACCGCATACGGATGCTCGACCATCACGCCGACGCCGGCATCTTCATCCGCTCGATGGCCACGCGCGGAACATCCGGCGGACTGGCGCAGGCTACCGGCGATATGGCCGCGCTGCTGGACGCAGCCGGCAAAGACTTCGTGATCATAGAAACGGTGGGGGTGGGCCAGGACGAAGTCGAGATCGCCGGTCTGGCGCAGATAACAGTGGTGGTGTTGGTACCGGGAATGGGCGACGATATACAAGCCATCAAGGCGGGCATTATGGAGATCGCGGATGTATTTGCGATCAACAAATCCGACCAGCCCGGAGCCGATCGCGTAGAGCGGGAAATTCAGGGCATGCTCAGCTTGGGGCAAGGCGGGCAAGGCGGGCACGAGCCGCGGATCATTCGCACGGTGGCTACGGAAGGTACTGGGGTTCGGGAGTTGTTGGAGGCTGTGGAAGCGGCTAAGGGACAGGCCGCGCGGCCTGCCCCACGCGGAGGTCACAACATGAACGTACAAATAGGCATCATA
This sequence comes from Bryobacteraceae bacterium, assembly GCA_035511215.1. Taxonomy (GTDB): domain Bacteria; phylum Acidobacteriota; class Terriglobia; order Bryobacterales; family Bryobacteraceae; genus Bog-159. The sequence continues at coordinate 3,641 of DATKFU010000031.1, forward strand.
GGCGGGAGTGGTCTCTACCACATGCCCGGCTTCGAGGCGGAGGAAGAGGTAGTGTTGGAGACGCCGTTTGGCGCGCCTTCCGACAACCTGGTGGTCGGCAAGCTGGCGGGACGCAGCGTGGCGTTTCTGTCGCGCCACGGGCGCGGGCACCGCCTTTCACCTTCGGAGTTGAACTATCGCGCGAACATCTACGCCATGAAGTCGCTGGGCGTGGAGCGCATCATTTCCCTGAGCGCGGTCGGTTCGCTGAAGGAGCAGCACAAGCCGCTCGATTTCGTCATTCCCGATCAGTTCGTCGACCGCACGCGCGGCCGCATCTCCACGTTCTTCGGCGACGGCCTGGTGGCCCATATAGGCTTCGCCGATCCCATCTGCCCGCAGCTTGCCGAGGTGGTGGGCGAGGCCTGCGCTGCCGCGGGAGTCCCTGCCGCGAAGGGCGGTTCCTACTTGTGCATGGAAGGTCCAGCGTTCTCCACGCGCGCCGAGTCGAACCTGTACCGAAGCTGGGGTATGGATGTTATCGGTATGACTAACCTGCAGGAGGCCAAGCTGGCGCGCGAGGCCGAGATCTGTTACGTGACCGTCGCGATGGTCACCGATTACGACTGCTGGCACCCAGGGCACGACGCCGTCACTGTGACGGATATCATCGCGAACCTGGTGAAGAACGCCGAGAACGCCTGCAAAGTGGTGGCGGCCGCGGTGGAGCGCATGCCCGCCGGGCGAAGCTGCAAGTGCGGGTCGGCGCTGGCGCACGCCATCATCACCGACCGAAAACTGGTGCCGGAAGCGACCCGGCGCAAACTGGACTTGATCGTTGGCAAGTACTTCCTGTAACGAACGCGCCGGCCTGTTGCTGGACTACTGCCTGCGAGGGGAACCGTGGCCGCCGGCATTGCTGCGCGCGCTGGCCGGCGACGAATGTTCCGACGCCCTCTTTCGGGTGGTCGCCGAAGGGCTGGCGGACCGGTTCGAGCCGGCGCTGTGCGACACCTACGCGCGGTTGTTCGCGGAGGCCATCGCGCCAGGCGAAAGCGCCGAACTCGTCGGACGATACCAACGTGTGCGCCTGCCGCGCGCCATTACGGGCGAACCGCGGACCGTCTTCGTGCTCTCGCGCGTGACGCTGGGCGCGGACGTAGCGGTAACCAGCGTCATCCTGGATGCGGCCAAGCGCCGCTTTCCCGAGGCGGCCATTTACCTGGTGGGACCGCGCAAGAACTGGGAGTTGTTCGCCGCCGATGCGCGCATACTCCACTTGCCGGTGAAGTATCGCCGCGGCACGCTGCGTGAGCGTTTGGCGGCGGCGCCGGAATTGCGCGCGGCGCTGTCCGTACCCGATAGCGTCACGATCGATCCCGATTCGCGGCTCACGCAGCTTGGCCTGCTACCCATATGCCCCGACCCGCGTTACCACTTCTTCGAAAGCCGCGGGTATGGCGGAGACGGCGACGATCCACTGCCGGTTCTGACTCAGCGCTGGGCCGAGCAGACCTTCGGCATCCCGGATGCCCGGCCGTTCGTGGCGTTAGGGCAGGCCTCCGGCCCGTCCCGGTCCGGCATCGCAATCAGCCTGGGGGTTGGAGAAAATCCCGCCAAGCGAATCGCCGATCCCTTTGAAGCGGAACTGCTGGCCCTGCTGGCCGAAAGCGGCGAGCCTTTGACGATCGATCAAGGCGCGGGAGGCGAGGAAGCGGAGCGCGTGGAACGAGCCGTGGCAGCGTCCGGGGCGCATGTTGAGCGGTGGCGCGGCTCTTTCGCCGGCTTCGCTTCGATTGTCGCGAACAGCCGGCTCTACGTGGGTTACGATTCCGCCGGCCAGCATGTAGCGGCGGCTTGCGGCGTCCCGCTGATCAGCGTGTTCGCGGGGTTCCCGTGCGACCGGATGTTCGCGCGTTGGCGGCCTGCCGGGCGGGTCATACGCGTCGACGATCCTGATCCGGCGCGCGTGTTGGAGCAGGTGCAGCTCACTTTACGGCAAACGTTAACGAGCCGACCGCGTTAGTGTTCTGATCGAGGACGATCACCCGGACTTGCTGTACCGCATCGGTAGTCGGGTGATCCTGCGGGAACGGGATACCTTCCTTCATCACCGCGTCGTGCTGCGCGGCCGTCAACTCGAAGGGGAAGCTCGCCAGGCTGGGCTCGCCGAGCGGGCCCGAGGCGCCCCGATCGGAAACCAAAAGATATATGGCACCCGTGAACTTGCCGTCCTGCTCGCGCATCAGGATGTCCGACGGATTGACGCGGATCTCCATGTGCACGCCCGGCTTGGCTCCTTCCATGGGCGCGATTTTGGTGCGCAGCCCGATATCGGCAGCGTCGGAGGGACTTTGAAAAGCCGCCATCAGGACCGCCTTCATTCTGTCTACGGGTGGGCGCGTATCCGGCAACGCATAGTAGCGCTCCCTGACCTGCAGCTTGACTCCCTTGCGCTCGCACGCGATGCGGATTCTGTGGAACCTGCTGTCCCAATTCTCCGCCGATGGGGCATAGGCAATTTCGAAAGAATTGGCGTCGTCCGTGGCCACTTGCTTCAGGACCGCGCGAATGTCCAGCCGGAAGTATGTGCGGCCTCCGGTTAGAAGGGCCATCTGTGCCAGGTCGAGGCCAGGGTCCGCGCCCTGAGAGCCCTGCACGTTGTGTTGTTGGTAGTCGCCAAGGACGGTTGTCGCATTTGTGGGCGGTCCGGCGCCGGGATTCTTCGGTGTATCCATCTGCATGATGGGGTTGACCGCGGTGCTGAGGTCCCGGCTGTATGAAAGCGGATTCACCGCGACTTCCGCGTGCGCCAGCGTCACCGCCAGGTGTGGCACGTAAAGAGCGCAATCCACCCAATCGCCGTTGCACGGAAGCTTGGAGTTATAGACGTTTTGCATGCCGTCCGTGATCCAGACGATGTCCCTCTGGCCCGGCAACGCGGCCAGAGTGCCAGCCAGCGTCTCAAGCTGGTGGAAGGTCTTTTTTACCAGGTCCTCTTGGCCCAGGTGCACCGGACGGCCATGGCTGGCGGCTTTCATGGCCTTGTCCAGAACGTCGGCCACATCGTGCGGCCACGTGGCATCGTCGGCGGACTTGGGTGCTATGGCGTGGATCGGAACCAGCTCGCCCTCCAGGTTGAGCAGGTAGAAATACAAGGAATCGCCGGATTCCAGTTGCGGCAGCGATTTGGACAATGCGTGCCAGGTGTCCAGCCGGTCGTTCTGGTTTTCATTCATCAGGTCGAACAGGATGACGGTGGTGTGCGGCATCGCGCCGCCAGGGCGGTTGGAATGATCCAGCGGTCCCAGAGCCGCGGCCCGTTCGGAGCTGGGCCGGCGGAAAAACAAAATGGTCTGCGGCTTGTTGTCGTCGGTGATTTTGAAATCGGCGCCCGTCAGGTCGGTCACCGGCTGGTCGGTCAAGTCAAGCGCTACGGGGTAGAGGCGAATGAGGGGGGGCGGCGGGGCCGGGGCTTGTGCCAGAAGTCCGGAAGCGCCCAAAGCCACGGTCCAAAAGAGTGCCTTGGATTTCAACATATGGAACACCACAGTGTAGCGCTTACCGGGCGCCGGGTGGTGGCAAAATCTTCAAACGTTTGCGGTGCCCAGCCCGCCTCTCAGCGCCAGCCCCTATCGCCGCGCAGGGGGACGAAACGGCAGAAGGTGGCGCCGTGCTCCTCGGTGACGCCGTTCGATTTTACGATCACCCGCAGTTCCTGGTCTTGCCTGCCGCCCACCGGGATGACCAGGCGTCCAGGGTCGCCGAGTTGCTTCAGCAACGGCTGAGGCACATCCGGCGCCGCGGCGGCCACCGAGATACCGGCGTAGGGCGCGGCTTCCGGCCAACCCAGCGACCCATCGCCGCGTACCACCAAGATATTACGGTCGAGTCCGGTGCGCGACAGGTTCTGTCCGGCAACGCGCGCCAGGGCCGGGACGATCTCGATGGAAATCACACGCGCCGCGAGCGCGCCCAACACAGCGGCGTGATAACCCGAACCTCCGCCCACATCCAGCACGGTTTCCACGCCCGTCAATTCGAGCAACTCGGCCATCAGCGCGATCATGTAAGGCTGTGAGATGGACTGACCATATCCGATCGGCAGCGGCTCATCCTGGTAGCTGCAGATACGGCTATCGTGCGGGACGAACTCCTCGCGCGGAATGGTGAGCATGGCGCCCAGGACGCGCGGGTCGCGGATGCCGCGCTTGCGGAGTTGGCGATCCACCATGCGGCGGCGTTCGGAGGGCCAATCGGGAATCATCGGGCATGCCAGCAGGCGGTAATCGCCTGCCCCACCTTATAATAGCGGTAATGGCGCGCCAAATCACCCTGATACCAGGGGACGGGATTGGACCTGAAGTCGCCGAGGCCACAGTGCGCGCGGTGGAAGCCACCGGGGCGGCAGTGGAATGGGAGCGCGTGGAGGCCGGCGCCAAGGCCCTGGAGGATCTTGGACAGTTGCTTCCGGACGATGTGTTCGCCTCCCTGGAATGTACCCGCGTGGGTTTGAAGGGGCCGACGGCAACGCCCATCGGCGGCGGGCACCAGAGCATCAACGTGGCGCTGCGTAAGAAGCTGGGACTGTACGTGAATTTCCGGCCGGTGCGCATGTTGCCCGGCTTGAAGACCCGCTTTAGCGACCTGGCGCTCGACTTAGCCATATTCCGCGAAAATACCGAAGACCTGTACTCCGGCCTCGAACACGAAGTGGTTCCGGACGTGGTGGAGAGCCTGAAAATCATCACCAAGACGGCGTCGATGCGGATTGCGCGGGCCGCCTTCGAATGGGCGCGGCGGGAATGCCGGCGGAAAGTGACGGCCATCCACAAGGCCAACATCATGAAGATGAGCGATGGCTTGTTCCTGAAGTGTTGCCGGGCGGTAGCGAGCGAATACGGCGATATCCAGTACACGGAACTGATCGTGGACAACGCCTGCATGCAACTGGTCATGCGGCCGGAGACCTTCGACCTACTGGTGCTGCCCAATCTCTATGGCGACATCATCTCCGACCTGGCGGCCGGCCTGGTGGGCGGTTTGGGTATCTTTCCCCCTC
>DATKFU010000032.1:0-3369 GCA_035511215.1 Bryobacteraceae bacterium
GTAATCGCCCCCGTCACCCCCAAAAAGCGCCTATCGCCGCTCCATCCGCGCAGTCGCCCGCAAATTCGCCACCCCAGCGGTATACCGGCTGTCCGCCACCGCGAACGCAAGAGCATCCTCCAGCCAGTCGTGCCAAACGCCGTCCGGGTCGTGCGATGCCACCGTCAGCGTGTACTCTCCGGCGCACAGCTCGCAGCGGAAGGCAAAGTCGAGTTGGAACACCTCGCCGCCTGCGCACGCTCCCAGCTTGATCCCCTCCAGCTCCGAGTTCGTGCCATACACGTTCAGGCCCGCCCGGCTCCGAATCATCATCCCCACCACCGGATCGGCAACCGCGCTCGTCACCTGCAACGTAACCCGCACCACCACCAGTTCGCCGCTGCGTACCACCCCGGCAGGCTGCCCCGATTCGCCCAGCAACTCCAGATTCTCGATGCGCGCGCGGCCATCGCCCCGCCGCCATCGTGGAGCCATTGGCGCCGCCCCCGCGCCCCATTCTCGCACGCGCCGCGCGATATGGCCGGCGTAAGCCCGTAGCGTCACCGCCGGGTCGCCCCTGCCGGCCAGCTTGCCCCCATCCAGCCACCATACTTCGTCGGCCAGTTGCAGCAGCAGTTCCTCTTCGTGCGAGATTAGCAGCACCGTAGTCCGCGCACGCCGCAACCGTTCCAGCGCCACCGCCGCGCGCTGCCGTTCCAGGGCGTCGCGCCGCGCCAGGGTGTGTTCCAAGGCCAGCACCGCCACCGGCGAGAAGTCCAGGGCGTCGTCCGGCCCCAGCAGCCGGCGCGGCTCGCCTGCCTCCACCGTGCCCGACACGGGTTTCTCGAACGCCGCCGCCAGCCGCAGCAGGCTGCCCTTCCCCGAGCCGTTCTCGCCCACAATCCCGATCACCGCGCCATCCGGCGCCGTGGCGTCCAGGCCCGTGAGCGGTCCGCAATCCACCTGCCGAAATACAATCGCCATTATGGATAGAATACCGGGTAGGCATGGCCTGCGGCGTACAGGATGCCTTGCCTCGATTCGCTCAGCTCTCCTGAAAACCGGCGCACATCCGGCATGTCCGCCTCGCCGCGGCCAAGAACGATTTCTTTGACGGAAGTCGGATAGAGTCCCGCCCCGCCGCTCCATGCGGACCAGCCATCCAGACTGACTGCGAGCCGCCCGGCAATGCGGCTATACCACACGTCCAGGCGGTACTCGCGGCCCGGCACGATGGTCGTCTCCGGGCCGAATTGCTCACCCACGGCCGCCTTCTCGTATCCGAATCGCAGACGGTTCGCGCCCGTGTATTGCACCAGTAGACAGTCTTCCGCGCCGGGCCGCCCGCTCGCGAGCAGCCCTTCCCGGATTGCGCCCGGCTGCGTAGGGAAGCGTATACCCACCGTCAAGGTCAAGCCATCCACTGGTAATCGGATACTCTCGGCGTTCTGGCCGAACCACCCCGCCAGCGTGCGAAACAAGCGGGGATTTCGGTCCCGGAATACGTCGTTGAAGCCCAGACTCAGCCCGGCGCCGGCTGCCGTACTCCAAAGGCTGCCGGCGACAATCGCGGCGGAGGCTCCACGCCGTAACCAGGCGCCGGATTGTGTTGCACACCAGAGCCAGCCAAACAGGGAGATCACCAGCAGGGCCGGAGAAAAATCCAATAAGTAGCGCCCGACTGCGAACCCCGTCAGCGAGATGAAGATCAGCGCCGCGACTGCCCCGCCGAATAGAGCGGAAAGAATCAGGCCGGTCGGCCGGGTCGCTCTGCATCGCCTAACCCAGCGTCCGATCCACAGCGGAAGTGCCAATCCAAATGCCGCCAACGGGCTGATGGCGATCAGTCCGACTGCGTTTTCGACGAACATGCGAGGATTAGGCCGCACATATCCGGGTATCAGGAAGGGAAACTGGTCCCACACGCGAGGAGGGCACAAGAGCAGGTAGTAGAGACCATCAGCCAGGTTCCGTAAGTGCAATGAGACACCCCGCGTAGACGCATCGGCAGTCAGTTGATAAGTGGTTCCGAACTCCAATGGATTTCCAAAGCGAGCGAAGTTATACCACAACAGCAGGGCGGCGCAAATTGCCATAGGGGCGCCAAACCAAACCGCCTCGCGTCGCGCTTCTCTCAGGCGCAGAGTGTACACAAGGCATAACACCAGCGCCGCCAGCGCATACTGTGGCCGGCAGCCAGGCGTCAGGCCGATCAACACGCCGGTCGCAGCGGCCAGCCGCCAATGGGAACTGCCGCTCAGCATCAGCCGCGCGAAGCAATACATGCCCGCCGCGAAGAAGCAGTAGCCCGAGGCGATGGCCACGCCGTACACGCCGGGGTCCCGCAGGACAACCGCGCCGTACTGTCCCAGACCCAGAGTCGCAGCCGCGGCGCCGCCGAGCAGCCTGCCGGGGCGAACGCCGTTCGCGCGCAGAAGCAAAGACAAGAGATGGAGAGAGAAAATGTATCCGGCTGTTACATATATCAGCGCCGCCAACTCCTCCGGCAAGGCCCTGCGCGTGACCACCCGCCACGGCAAAAACAAGGTAAGTACAGGAACCGGCCCGAAATACATGTAATACTTGCCTTGATACAGAGACATGTCGTGCACCCTGTACCGGGCGTTGGCCACGGGGTCGAATGGATCGGCCAGCTTCAGTAACTCCGGGACGGGCGAAACCTTCAGATACAGGTGATGGGCCAGAAAGCCATCAGTGAGCAGGTTATAGTAGCCGCCTTTGACTCCCGTCCACTCAAATGGATTTCCGGCCGGTGCCGCGGTCCAGATATAGAAAGCTACTACGGCAGCCGGTACGGCAATGGCAGCCATGCGCCGGCGCCAATCCACCTGCCGAAAAACAATCGCCATTATGGATAGAATACCGGGTAGGCATGGCCGACTCCAACGTACTCGACCGCATGCGCCACGACTGGAACCAGCGCGCCCTCGAAGACCCGCATTACTACGTCGCCTTCGGCCGCCGCGATCAGGACGATGCCGAGTTCTTCGCCACCGCCGCCGACGTACTCCGCGGCCTGCGCGCCGAGGTCCGCCATCTTCGCTCCCCCGGCCAGCCCTTCCCGCCCAACCTCAAGGCCCTCGAAATCGGCTGCGGGCCCGGCCGTATTATGCGCCCGCTGAGCGCGGACTTCGCCGAGATCCACGGCATCGACGTCTCCGATGAAATGATCCGGCTGGCGCGCGAAAAACTGCGCGGCATTCCCCACGCGCACGTGTACCATACCGGCACGTCCGATCTATCGCTGTTTCCCGATGAGTCGTTCGATTTCGTATACTCTTACGCGGTCTTCCAGCACATTCCCAGCCGCGACGTGGTGCTGGGATATCTGGCGGACGCGCGCCGCGTGCTGAAGCCCCCTCCCTCCCC
>DATKFU010000033.1:0-6185 GCA_035511215.1 Bryobacteraceae bacterium
CGCGCCGCCAAACATCGTTACTCCCAGAATAGCTCCCAGCCGATAATCCACCAAGCCGCGGCCCATAAAGATCGCCGTCGCAATGCCCGAGGAAAACACGTTGATCAGTTTCGTAGTCGCGATGGCCTCGATAAACGTCATGCGGAAGGTTGCCACAAAAACCGCGGTGAGGATCGTGACGTAGCCGCCGCTAAACAGGCCCCCATAGATGCCCAGCAAAAACGTCAGGACGTAGCCCGCCATTTCCAGAGTTTGGTTGGGCAACATGGGAGCGGCGTCACCGCCGGAGCGTCTGTATACCATCGAAAATACGGCAAGGCCGATAATCGCGGTCGAGACGATAAGCGGAACGACTTTCGACGGAATAATCAGCAGCAGCATAGCCCCGATCGCCGAGCCGAATAAAGTCAGGACGATCAACAGCGGCAAGCGCCGTCGATTCACCACCTTGGTTCTAAGGAACGGCAAGGTGCCGCCGAGGCTCATGAAGGTGAGCGCGAACATGTTGGTTGCTACCGCCACCCGCGCATCGATTCCGAATTGGAACATCACGGGCACAGTGATCACGGAAGTGCTGCCCGTGACGACGCTGACACCGCTGGTCACGAAAAACACGGCCACCACAATGACCAACTGAATTCCCGTCATAGCGTTCAGTTTAGCCTTTTAGCGGAGGGCCACCGGCGTGCCGCTCGACTGGGCCGTCCGTTTCCATCGACGTGCGGCCCACGCCGCCCACAACCTGTCCCCACCCACGGCTAGCTATGCCAGGTGCTATGGTTACGGCATCGATCCCCATCCAGCGGCCGGTCTTCACCGCTGCCTGCCGGTGAAAATGGCGATAGCCCCTATGAGCGCCTCCGCAACCGCCAGCGCGCCTCCCAACCCGGGCGCCGCCCCAACCCGCATCTTGTCCATCGACATTTTCCGCGGACTCACCGTTCTGGTAATGATCTTCGTGAACGATGCCGCCGAAGTCAAAGGCCTGCCATGGTGGACCCATCACATGCCCGAAGGCGTCAACGGCATGACGTATGTTGACATGGTGTTCTCCGCATTCCTCTTCATCGTCGGAATCTCTCTCCCGCTCGCGATCAAACGCCGCCGGGCCATGGGCGATTCCTTCCGCGATGTGCTCCGGCACGTCATGGTCCGCTCACTCAGCCTGGTCGCCATAGGCTACATCCTCGCTAATCTGCAGAACCTCGATCCGCGCCTTACGGGCGTCGGCGTTCGAACTTGGGACCTCCTGGCGTTCGCCGGCATTCTTCTGGCCTGGAGCGTCTATCCGAAGTCCGGCAAGCATCGCTCGCTCTACGGAATATTGAAGGCCGGCGGCCTGGTTCTCCTCATCGCTTTAGTTGCCATCTTTCGCAGAAAAACCGCCACTGGCGGGGTCGCCGGCCTCGACATGGGCTATCCCGAGATCCTGGGCCTGATCGGCTTCGCCTATCTCTGCGCAGGCATTATCTATCTCGTTCTTCCGAAAACATTTTGGTGGATCGCCGGCGCGTTCATCGTTTTGAACGGTATGAATGCGGCTTCAAAACTGGGAGCCCTTCCAGTGCTCGGGCATGTGCCGCTCTATGTCTGGCCGCTCGCGGACGGGTCCCTGGCATCCATCGTCATGGGCGGAGTGGTCTTCTCGTACATTTTGTTCGATGCGTCCGTCGCGGCAACCCTAAAAAGCAAAATCTACTGGTCCGCCGCCCTCGCGGTTATCCTCTTTGCAGCAGGCTTGGCGCTGCTGCCGCTGGGTATCTCGAAGAATCACGCGACGCCCACCTGGTGCCTCTTTTCGGAATCCGCAAGCGTCGCGATCCTGCTGGCCTTGTACTATATCGTCGATATCAAGCGTGCCGCCGCCTGGGCTGGTTTCGTCAAGCCCGCCGGCTCCAACACCCTGCTCACCTATCTGCTGCCTTGGATCTGCTCGGTAATTCCGCCGCTCCAATTCATCTCCGCCGGAGGATCCCAAGGTGTCGTTGGAGTGTTCCGGGCCTGTTTCTTTACCGCGTTCATCCTGGCGCTCTCCGCATTGCTCACGAAGATGCGTCTCCGGATGCAACTATAACCATGCCTCCATACTCACGATTCGTTCTTCCGCCCCTGGCGATGGCGGCCGTCCTGCTCGCCCAGATTCCAGGACCCGCCCCATTAGCGGCAAACTTTCAGGATTCCGCTTCCTATCGATGGCTCAACAAGAAAGTGCTCTCGATCCGCCTGTTGGACAACATGCGCAGCCTCGACCATTGGACTACTTTCACCGACAACCCGGCGGCTATCGTCGACTCGCGCGTGAACGCTCAAATTTCCAAATCCCAGACCGTGGCCGCTGAAATGTCGCTGACCAATGAGCGGTCCCGCGAAGGCGGCAACTCGCTCCGCCTGCGGACGCCGACTAAGTTGAACGTACCGGGGCCGGCGAACGGCCGCGGATGGGGAGAAACCGGCGTTACACGCCACTTTGACGGTGAGAACTGGGACGACTTCAATCGCATCTCCGTCTGGATTTATCCCGATTGCGCCGGCGCTTATGTGACCGCTCTGGGACTCACGCTGCATAACGACGGCGTAGTGAAACTGCCTGCCGCATTTGGACAGGAGGGAGAGACGAATCTGGTTCTGCGCAACCACGAATGGAACCACGTAGTGTGGGAGATCGGCAATGTGGCCCGGGATAGGATCACCTCGCTCGACTTCGCCTATTACATGGCGGGCAACGAGCCCGAAGCCTCCGGCATGGCCACCTATTACTTCGACCGTCTGGAGTTACAGAAGGTCGATCCGGATTACATCGAAGGCTGGGCTGTTTGGCCCGGGCGAATTTCGTACAGCCATGCCGGCTATCAGCCGGGCGCCATCAAAACGGCCATCTCGAGCGGCCTCGAAGCCGGTGATTTTCAGTTGATCGACCAGGCCACCGGCCAGGCCGTCTTATCCAAACCGTTGCAAACCGTAAAGACACGTCTGGGCGCGTTCCAGGTGATGGACTTTTCCGAGGTTCAGCAACCTGGCTGGTATCGGATCGATGCCGGTGGTACAGCCACCCGTCCGTTTCGCATTGCCGCAGACATCTGGCGCGACACGATCCTGAAAGCGCTCAACTTCTTTTATGTCGAGCGCTGCGGCATGGCGATCCCCGGCGTTCACGGCGTCTGCCACCGCGATTGGCAGGCGATTCACGGCGACAAACGGATTATCATCAACGGCGGTTGGCATGATGCCGGCGACCTCACGCAGGGCATGGGCAACACCGGCGACATCGTTTACGCCATGTTCAGCCTGGCGGAACGCCTGCACGCGCAAAACGCCGATCCGGAGTTGTATAACCGGCTCGTCGAGGAGGCTCGCTGGGGCCTCGATTGGGTGCTCAAGACCAGCTTCGGCGACGGTTACCGTGACGCCGGTTCGGTCAGCAGCCGCCGTACCGACGGCATCCTCGGCACATTTGACGATGTGACCACCACCGCCCGAAACGACCCGTTCGTGAACTTCCTGGCGTCGGCGGCGGAAGGCATTGCCGCGCGCGTGCTGCGGGACAGCGATCCCAGGCTGGCTGCATATTCGCTCAGGATGGCGCAGGCAGACTGGGAGTTCGCGGTGCAGGGCATGGCCCAAGCGGCGCCGTCATCCGCGGAACGCTTTCATGTGGCGTTCGATTCCAACGGAGTGGTGCACGAGATCGATTCCGAGGCCGTACTGGCTTCCGTGCAACTGTGGCGCGCCACGGGGGACCAGCGTTATGCAGATAAAGCAGCGGAGCTGGCGCGCGTGATCCTCGACTCGCAGGAACGCCAAAGACCGGACTGGGCCACGCCGATGCTGGGGTTCTTCTACACCAGTCCGGCGAAGGACCGCATACTCCACTACGTGCACCGCGGCCGCGAGAACGCGCCGATTCTCGCTCTCACCGAGCTCTGCGATGCCTTTCCGAATCATCCCGACTGGATGAAGTGGTATTTCGCCGTGACGCTGCATTCCGAGTATATGAAGAGCATGGCCGCGAACACGGAGCCATACGGCGTGCTGCCGGCCTCCATTTACAAAGACGACGAGTACCGGGGCGCCCCCGATACCCGGAAAGAATCGTTCCGTCGGCAGGTATTGAACGGCGTGCCGTTGGGGAAAGGTTACTATCTCCGGCTATTGGCTGTCTGGATGGACTATCGCGGGGAACTCGGCACCATCTTGCCGCAGACTGAGGCGCTGGGGCTGGCATCTCACCTGCGCGGCGACCTCGAATCGGAGCAGCTCGCGCAGCGCCAACTGGAATGGGTGATTGGCCGGAATCCGTTTGCGCAAAGCATGATGTGGGGCGAAGGATATGACTTTGCGCCCCTGTATACGCCCTCTTCGGGGGATATCGTGGGCGCGTTGCCGGTGGGCATCCAGAGCCGCGGCGACAGCGACGTGCCTTACTGGCCGGTGCAGAATACATGGACCTATAAGGAGGTCTGGGTGCATCCGGTAGGCCGCTGGGTTGCGGTAATGCGCGATCTCGCGGGACCGGCCTTCGTGGAGGGCCAGGCCAGCGGGACTGTGGAATTTCAGGAAAAAAACTGGGGCCGCAAGGTCGAAGTGCATCCCGATCCGGCTACCGGAAAGTTCCGGGCCACGTTGCCCGAGGGAAGATACACGGTGCGTAGCCAGGGGCAGGAAATAGCGCGTACGTTCCTGCCCGGCGGCGTGTACCGCTTGGATTTGCGGCCGGGCCAATCGTGGGACTTTGATGTTTCGCCGGAGACGTCCGCAACTGGCGAAGTAGTCGTCAAGGCTGCCGCCCGCGGCAGCGGGGTTCACCACCTGCAGCTTCGTGCGGAGAACCTGACGTTCAGCGGCCAGGAAGGCCACGAAAAGGATGTGGCGCTGCCGGGCCAGGGATCGGTCACGCTGGAGTGGCGCGGCCGGATTACGGAGCAGAAAACGCCGTGGGTCGCGGTGGTTGTGCCCGACGGCGATCTGTCGCAGCGGAAGGAAATAATGGGAGCGGCCTGGAAGTGAGTGGGCGCCGTCGAAAACACCGAGTGGGGCAGGACTCTAGTCCTGCGCGGGTCCTCTCTCTAGAGGACCCGCAGGCCGACGTGCATCTTTGTGCAAGCCCGGCCGCAGGACTCTGCCCACATTCGGTTTTCATCATCTTTGGTGGCCCGCAGGGCCATAAGGACAGGCTCGCAGGGGAACCCCTATAATCGTTTCTGTGACACCCGAAAACAGTTCGGTATACCTCGACCGCAAATTGGCCTACGCGCTGTTCCGCCTTAGCTTAGGAACAAACGTGCTGATGCACGGCGCAGCCCGCATCTTCGGCCCGAGGGCGGAAGCATTCGCTTCGAAGACGGCAAGCCTGTTTTCAGGCACTCCTTTACCTCCGGGGCCGGTGCATGCCTTCCTGGTAGTCTTACCATTCGTGGAATTCACCCTGGGGGGCCTGATCGCCGCGGGCCTATTCACGCTCTGGGCATTGACACTGGGGAGCCTGTTGATTGTCTCTCTCATCTTCGGGACTGCGCTTCGCAGTGACTGGCCCACCATCGGCATTCAAATGATTTACTCCATCACTTACTACTTTCTGCTGTTGCACCGGGCCGACAACGGCTTCTCCCTGGACACTCTATTCGGCCGTTTTCCCCAACCCGGACTCGCCCACCGCGCCGATCAGGCACCGACTACTACAAGGTAGATCCGCCGCGAGACGGGCGACGTGGCCCGGCCGCTACCGATAAGAAAGAGCGTAAGAGAACGGCTGCGGAGAACCGTGGTCAGTCGAGGTTCAACACATCCTTGCTGCCCTCGAGTTCGATGGAGGTGATGCGCGGCTGGCCGGGCTAATCCAGGGCAGGGCGCATCATTCGAACTGGTGCCCGAGGACCGCGCGACGTTCGAGGATTTCCAGAACGCCCCGGCCGTACTGATCGGCGCTTTCAACGACGCCTGGACTCTCAGGCTCATGGAAAGCATGCGGTTCACTTTCCAGCAGGACGGCTTGCGGACTTGGATTGTCGACCGCGATCACCCCACCAGGCGCGACTGGCAGATCGATAAGAGCCACACAGACAGCCAGGGCCGCTTGCTGCTAAAACAAGACTTCGCCGTGATTTCGCGCGTGCAGAATCCGCGCACACGGCGCATTACCATCACCGTGGCCGGCCTGTACGGATACGGCACGCTGGCCGCTGGTAAGT
>DATKFU010000034.1:0-4677 GCA_035511215.1 Bryobacteraceae bacterium
GGGGATGGCGTGCCGCTCGGCCGCGCCCATCTGCAACTGTTCCGGCCCGCATCGGTGCATCTCCCCGAAGGCCTCCGGCTGCATTTCGGCGCCGCCGCGGATCTGGCCGTGGAGCCTGCCATCATCCCCATCGACGCCACGGCCGGCCGCACGGTGGATGTCGACGTTCGCAACAACTCTCCCGAAATCCAAACTTACGCCATCCAGCCCGCGGGTGAGGGCTTTCAATTCCTGCCGCCCAAAACGGAACTGAATTCCGGGGGCGTCATGGATCGCGGGCTCGCGCTGCGCGTCTTCCCCGATAGCGCAACGCCCGGCCTGCACGACTGGGTTCTGCGCTTCTCCGGCGGCGCCAAGCTGGAGATTCCCGCCCGATTCCTGGCCATCCCGCGCGGCCGGGCAGTGGCGTGGTCCGCGGACCTCGATGGCGACGGCACGCCCGAGTGGGTCCTGGAGAACCAGAAAGCCCGCGCGGTGTTTTCGGCCCAGGATGGCGGCCGGTGGCTGGAGTTTGTCTGGAAGGATTCCGCGCCGAACGGTCTGAACGTGCTGCCGGAGATCGGCGCTTTCACTGGCGCGGGTGCGGTAGAAGTACACGCCGGCGACGGCGCGCTCGATTTCACCGGCAAGGACTGGAAACGGACCGTGCGGCTCTCCGGCGCCGAAGCGAAGCTTACCGTGGAGCAGAATACGCCCTTGCCCGCGGAGACGCTCGAAACCGGCAGGCACAACGAAATCTCGTTCCAGGTGGCGCGCGAATCCGCTACGCATGCCGTCTACACGCTGGCTAAATAATGGCTAAGAAAGTCCCTCACTTCGGGTAATAGCCGTCGCGCGTTCGGACCATCAGCCCCGGCCTTACCGCGGTCAGCTTGATCTTACGATAGCTGCCGTTCGCATTTGTTCGTTGTGGAGTGTAACCGATGCTGTATTGGTTGCGCAGCGCGTCTTCGATCTGCGTATAAATCTTCTCGATCGGTTGGTCCCCGGTTACCTGGAAGAACGCGCCGCCGGTCTCCTCAGCCAGGCGTTGCATCGCTTTCCTGCCATGGCTGGCCACCATCGTTTCAATGGCCCGTTTGCCGGGGCGATAGAGCGGGGCGTGATCGGCGAACAGGATGGAGTAGATGATCGTATCAGCCCGCTGCGCATACTCGATGGCCGTCACGATGGATATCTGGTCGCGAAAAGCCACGCCATCCGAGAGCAGAATATACGCCTTCCGGCCTCTGCGCTGCCGCATGAGATTCTCGGAGCAATCGCGGACGGCGGTATAAAGCCGGGTCGCGATCTGGCCGGGAATCCGGAGTTGGGCCAACGCCGCATCGAGGTCCGGGCGCGAAGAAGTGAAACCCTGCAGCACCTCCACGTTGACGTCGAAATGCGCGATGAAAGCCCGATCGCTATCGCGCAATACCTGGTCGAGAAACGTGTAACTTGCGCTTCTTTCGCGCTCCAGCACGCCCGTCTGGCTGCGGCTGGTATCCACCAGCAATCCGATCGTGAGCGGCAGGCCGGATTCCTGCGAAAAGTAGCGGATGGTTTGCGGCACGCCATCTTCCAGCAGCACGAAGTCGTTGCGATCCAGATCTTTGACGAACCCGCCTTCCCGGTCGCGGACGGTCGCCAGTAAAGTGACGACATTCACATCGGTAGAGAACTTCGCTTCTTGTGCGCTTAGAGTAAGCAGCGATAACAGAAGCAGAACGCCGCGGGAAACTCGCATAACCTGCTAGACCCGCTGCGGGCCCCCGGCGTTTCACACAACCGTTTGTCAATTAGCAACTGCCGCGGGTACCGGCTTCCGCGCCCGGAATCGGAACGCGTAAGGTTCCATCACATCCACATGTACATCGTCGAAACCGGCGGCTGTCAGCCGAGCGGGAAATGTGCCCGGGTCGACCACTACCATGTTGTCCCCGAGGTGCAGCAGCCGGAACGTACGGCTGTACAGACTGTCGGTCCCCGCGAAAACTGCACCCGGCCGCAGCACCCTCGCCACCTCGCTCAACAATCGGTCTTGCATCGTGGCGGAGGGCACGTGATGCAGCATGGTGAAACAAACCGCTCCGTCAAAGGTCCGGTCGGGGAACGACATTGCCGTGGCGTCCTCGCATACCACCCGGACATTCCGATCGGCTTGCCGGCGACGCAGCCGGTCCGCCTGCGCGTGGTTCACCTCCACGCAGCTTAAACGTGCCACGCGGGCGCGCAGCAGGTCCGTCGAGACCCCTGGACCCGGTCCCACTTCCAGCACATTTCCCCCCAAATCCAGGCCTTCGAGCGTCCAGGGCAGAATGTGGGTTTCGACGACTTTTTTCCAGCGTGCCGATCCACATAGCCAGCGATGCATCAGGTTCATAGAGCCATGATCCCTCCAATTTGAGAATGTCGCAAGACTGGTGTTATGCCAAAGGATATCTCGATCGCGACACACACCGCCCGATCGGCCCTAACACCCGGCGCCGCCACGCGGCGTGCGGAATAAAGGAGTAGAATTGATCCATGCTGCGACCCGCTGCCTGGCTGTGTCTTTGCCTCTGGGTCCCCCTGGCTGTCGCGGGAGGCGCGGAAGGCCAAACCCAGCAGCCGCCGGCGAATCGGAACGACGAGATGACCACCCACGAAACGCCCGCGACGTTCCGCACCAAGGTCAATCTGGTGCTGGTGCCGGTGGTTGTCCGCGACAAGCAAGGGCGCGCGGTCGGCGACCTCCATCAGGAAGACTTCCAGCTCTTCGATAAAGGCAAGCCGCAGACGATTACATCCTTTTCCATCGAGACACTAGCCAGCCAGGCCGCCGAGTCCGCCAAAACGGAGACGGCTCCCTTGCCCGATAGCGAAGCGCCCGCCACCATCAATCCGGCTGACGTTCCCAAACGCTTCGTCATATACTTCTTCGACGATGTGCATATCTCCCAAGGAGATCTGATGCAGGTGCGCACCGCCGCCGAACGCCACATCGACGAATCGCTGGCTCCCACCGACCGGGCCGCTATCTTCACCACTTCCGGCCGGACCACGCTCGATTTCACGGACGACCGCGCCAAGCTGCACGCTACCCTCCGCCGCATCACTCCCCAACCCATCGCGCGTGCCATGAGTCAGTTGTGCCCGGATATCAGCTATTACCAGTCGGACTTGATCATGAACCAGAACGACCCCGGCGCCTTAAACGCCGCCGTGCAGGACGCGATCGCGTGCATGATGCTGGACCCCACCGACAAGGCTTCCGTGCAAGTTGCGCAATCCACGTCCCGGGCCACGGCTTCGCAGGTGCTCAACACGGGTGAGTCGGAAAGCCGTGTCTCGCTCCAATCGCTCAGGGAAGCGGTGCGGCGGATTTCCGCCATGCCGGGACAGCGCGCCATCGTTCTGGTTTCTCCGGGTTTCCTTACGCTCGCCGATCTTTTCCAGGAGAAGACCGAACTCATCGACCGTGCCATACGCGGCAACGTCATCATTAGCACCCTGGACGCGCGCGGTCTGTATACCATCATTCCGGGCGGCGATGCCAGCCAGCCCAGCCCCCAGAGCATCGTTGGGGGAAACATGCGGTCCCAATATCAGTTGGCCAGTTCCCTAGCCCAGGAAGACGTGCTCGTCGAAATGGCCTATGGAACCGGCGGCGTGTTCTTTCACAACAGCAACGACCTGGTGGAGGGATTCAAGCGCGTGGCCGCGCGGCCGGAGTTTGTTTATGTGCTGGGCTTCTCGCCGCAGAACCTGAAGCTCGACGGCCGGCTGCACGGCTTGAAGGTTACGCTCCGGAACTCCATCAAGCTGGAAGTGCAGGCGCGCAAGGGCTACTATGCTCCCCAGCACCTGGCCGACCCGGCGGAGACCGCCAAGCAGGAAATGCAGGACGCGCTTTTCTCGCGCGAGGAATTGCGCGACATCCCGCTGGTGATGCACACCCAGTTTTTCAAGCCCACCGCGGAAGACGCCAAGCTCTCGGTGCTGGCGCGCGTGGATGTGAAACATTTGCATTTTCGCAAGGAGAATGGACGCAACCAGGACGACCTGATGGTTGTCTCGGGACTCTTTGACCGGAACGGAAACCTGGTTAGCGGCAACTCCAAGACCATCGAAATGCGCCTGAAGGACCAGACACTGGAGAGCAGGCTGGACTCGGGCATCACCGTGAAAAGCAGCTTCGACGTGAAGCCGGGCAGTTACATGATCCGGCTGGTGATCAGAGACTCCGAAGGACAACTGATGGCAGCCGCCAATGGCACTGTCGATATTCCCATGAACTGAGGTGCAAATTGAGATACACAATGCAGCTTTGCAGCATGTTACTTGTGACAGCCGCAGTGATTGCGGCGGGCGCGGCAGCGCGGGCTCAGGACGCCAACGCGCAGGCCTCCGGCGGGCTGCCGGTGATCAAGAGCGAGACGCGCCTGGTGCTTGTGGACGCGGTCGTGACCGACAAGAAAGGACAATACGTTCAGGATCTGGAACAGAAAGATTTTAAGGTCTTGGAAGACAACAAGGAACAAACCATCACCAGTTTCTCTTTCGAAGCTAATCCTAACTCGCCGAATAACAAACAGCAACACTATATGGTGCTGCTGTTCGATAACGCCACCATGGATTTTGCCGACCAGGCGCGCGCACGCCAGGCCGCGGCGCAGTTCATCGACGCCAATGCCGGTCCGAACCGCCTGATGGCCA
>DATKFU010000035.1:0-9880 GCA_035511215.1 Bryobacteraceae bacterium
ATGATCGGCGATATCCGGCGGGGGTCAAAGTCCCGGATGCGCAGATGGCGCAAATTCACCTAAGACGGGACGACTTCCACGGTGAGTGGAACTATGAAATCACACCCCACGCTGGTATCGTTATTTCTTAACAGTGCCTAAACGGAGCTGCGGCGCTGCTCGCGCGCCGCCGTTTGGGCCAGCTCATCGCAGCGGTTATTATCGGCGTGCGACGCGTGGCCCCTGGTCCACGACCACGTGATCTTATGCACGCCTGCCACTTCGTCCAACTCCTCCCAGAGGTCCCGGTTCACCACCGGCTTCTTATCGCTGGTCATCCAGTCGCGCCGTTTCCAGTTGGCCACCCACGTCGTGATACCCTTTTTCAGATACTCGGAGTCGGTGACAACTTCCACTTCACATGGTTCTTTCAGCGCCTTCAGCCCTTCGATGGCGGCCGTCAGCTCCATGCGGTTGTTGGTGGTGTGACTCGAAAATCCGTATAGCTCGCGCGCGTGTTCGTTGTACCGCAGGATGCAGGCCCATCCGCCGCGGCCGGGGTTGCCCAGGCAGGAACCGTCCGTGATTATCTTGACCATCTTCACCGGCCTCTTCACCGGATTCAGGCGGCCGCCACTTCGCGCCCGAAGAATTCATCCACCAGCTCCAGGATTTGCGAGCCCTCCGCCGTACCATAGATGGCTGCGCGCAACTGCGCTCCGTGCCGCACGCCATGTGTGAAGTAAGTGGCGAATTGCTTCATTTTGCCCACACAGTCCGGCTCCTGCCGCTCGATCAGCATAGCATAGTAAGTGCGCATCATTTGGTAGCGATCCTGGTGGCTGGGCTGCTCGTAAGTGCCCGTCGCGAGATACTGCGCGATCTGGCGGAAGATCCACGGATTAGACGATGCCGCGCGGCCGATCATGACCGCGTCGCAGTTGGTCTGGGCTACCATGCCCACGGCGTCTTCCGGCGAGTTGATATCGCCGTTTCCGATGACTGGGATCCGCACGGCGGCTTTCACCTCGGCAATGCGCGTCCAATCGGCCTGGCCGCTATAGCCCTGCTCGCGCGTGCGGGGATGCAGCGCCAGGGCGACCACCCCGGAGTCCTCGGCCAGGCGCGCCAGGCGGACCGCGACCAGTTCCCTGTCGCTCCAGCCCGCGCGAAACTTGATGGTCAGCGGAATCGAGATGGCCGCGCGCACCTCGCGCAGCAGCCGTTCCACCAGCGGCAAGTCGCGCAGCAGGCCGGAACCGCCATTGCATTTCACGACTTTGTTTACCGGGCAGCCGAAGTTGATATCCACCACGTCGAAACCCAGGTCCTGGCAGACGCGCGCGGCATCGGCCATGACGGCAGGGTCCGCGCCGAATAACTGCGCCGTGATCGGTCGTTCCACCGGGTCGAAGGCCAGGTACTTCAGCAGAGTGCGCGTAGGCTTGCGCGCGCGTAACGATGCGCTGACGCCGTGCGAGCTGGTAAATTCGGTCATCAGCAGGCCGCATCCGCCCAAGTTGCGAATGAAGCGGCGAAATACTGTGTCGGTGACGCCGGCCATGGGAGCCAGCACGGTGGCGGGCGCCACGCGCACGGGTCCGATGGCGAATTGGGTTGGAAAGCGGAACATCGCCTAGTATCCCCATTTTACCCATTTTGCCCGGCGCTACACTGGAAACGAAAGCGCGAGGCGGCCCGTCCGACTCAGTAAGGATACGCCGACCAGATGAAACCATTTCAAATAGGACTGCTCGTACTGGTTGGGGCATTGGGTGGCGCCCTCATTATGAAGTTCACCCAGCGGCCGAAGCCGGCTCCGGTCCCGATTGCGAGCGCCGCGCCTGCGCCGGCCCAGGCGGAGCCTGCGCCTGTGGCTCCTGCTGTAGACCCCACTCCAACCCCGGAAGTCGCCCCGCCGGCGCCGATCGTAACGAAGGCGGCCACGTCTGTGAGCAAGGTCGTGAAGATGAAGCACCACTCACAGCCGATGCAAAGGACGCCTCCGGCAGCCGCCACCGTCGCGCAGAATATGCCACCGGCGCCGCCTGAGCCGCCCGCTCCGGCGCCAATTCCGGTCCAGGAACCCACCGCGCCCCCAATGACTTCCGATTCGTCTCCCGCTCCCCAGTCGAATCCGGCGCCCGGTGCCGAATCAGTCGAGCCGCCCGCCCCACAACAGGCTCCCTCGGTCACCTTGCAAACGGGCATGACTTTGCCGGTCCGTCTGGGCGAGAGCCTCTCTAGTGAGCACAATCAGGTCGGCGACACGTTCACCGGTACGCTGGATGCCCCTCTCTCCGCGGGCGGCTTCGTGATCGCCGAAAAGGGCGCGCATGTCGAAGGCCGCGTGGTTGAGGCGCAGAAATCCAGCGTCAAAGGTAAAGCCACGCTGGCGCTGGAACTAACTAAGCTCACTACTTCCGATGGACAGCATGTGGAGATTAAGACCGAGACTCTCCGCAAGCAATCCGAGAACATGGCTACTGGGGACCAGGTGGGAATTGTGGCCGCGGCGGCGGGCATCGGCGCGATCATCGGGGCGATTGCCGGAGGCGGTAAGGGCGCTGCCATCGGCGCGGGCGCCGGCGGCGCGGCGGGCGGCGGCGGAGTGGTGGCCACCCGCAACAAAGCGGTCTCTCTGCCCACGGAATCCAAAATCAGCTTTCGCCTGGGCGCACCGGTGACCATTACTGAGCGGCTGAACAAATAGGGCCGGCTTCAGCCAACGCCGCGCGAAAATGAGATCGATCACGTAACCAGCAGCGCCACGGCCGCCGCACTCATCACCGCCGCACAGATCCATCCCAGCACTTTCGCTCCCCGTGAATTCGCCCGCCCTCCCATTACTTTTCGATCGCTGGTAAGCAGTACCACCAGCACCACCAGCGGTGGCGCCAGCACACCATTCACCACAGCCGACCAGAAAAGCATCTTCACCGCATTTAACCCCGCAAAATCAAGAGCCAGCCCCACCACCATGGCTCCCGCAATCACTAGGTAGAATTGCGGCGCCCGGCGCGGCTTCTTGCTCAGCGAGTCTCCTCTCCACGAAGCGGCTTCCGCGATGGCATAGGCGCAAGATCCCGCCAGTACCGGGACGCCCAACATGCCGGTCCCGATCAGCCCTAGTGTGAACAGCCAATATGCGCCTTGGCCGGCCAATGGACGCAATGCTTCCGACGCCTGTTTGGCTGTTTCGATGTTCCGCACTCCATGCGCGTGCAGCGTCGCCGCAGTAGTGAGAATGATGAAGTACATGACCAGATTGGAGAAGAACATTCCCGTGACCACGTCCTCCTTGGCTACCCTCAATTCCAGATTAGTGGCGCCGCGCCTTTGCGCCACAGTAGTCTTACCGCGCTTCCGGTCCTCTTCCACTTCCTCCGACGCCTGCCAGAAAAACAGGTACGGAGAAATGGTGGTTCCCAAAATCCCGACCAGCACGGCCATGTAGGATTGCGTCCATGCCGCACGCGGCAGAAAAGTTCCCTGCACGACGGCCCCCCAGTCCGGCCGCGCCAGGAAGGCCGTTATGACGTAAGCGAACAGCACCAGCGTCAGCCACTTGAAGATGCGCGCAATGAGATTGTAGGAGGTCAGGATCAACAGGCCGGTGATCAGCAAGGCAAAGAAGGGTGTCAGGTAATAGGACGGGATTCCCGTTACCATCTTCGTCGCATCGGCCATGCCGCCCAGATCCGCGCCGATATTGAACACGTTCGCGACAATCAGCAGCAGGCATGCCGGCCACAGCACCCACCGGGAATACCGCAATCGGATGGCGCCCCCTAGGCCGCGGCCTGTCACCATTCCAAGCCGCGCACACATGAATTGCACCGCGGCCATCAATGGGAAAGAGATCAGGGCCGTCCACAGGAAGGAATATCCGAAAACGGCGCCGGCTACCGAGTATGTGGAGATCCCGGAAGGATCGTCGTCCGCCGCCCCGGTAATCAGCCCCGGCCCGAGGTTGCCAAGGAAACGCAGCAAAAATCCGCGCCCCTTCTGCTGCCCAACTGAACTGGTGAACTCCTCCTCGGAAATTCCAGCCACGCCCCTCCCCCGCCTCACCTACTATTGTAGAGGGCCGGTCGGCCAGCCGGATCGCGCTAGGGGGCAGCGGAGTTAGCCGTGGGGCAGTCCATCGTTGTGGGTGGCCTGCCGAGTTCGAGCACGATGCGCAGAACAAACAACGATCGTCTGCGCCACGCCGCCGCCGGAACTGTCCTGTTCAGTTATTTCGAAGACACTGTGCTAGACTTACTATCTATGATTGAACGGCTTAATGCGGCTTAACATTGCCATCTTACTCGCGCCGGTTTGTCTGTTAGGGCAAAACTCGGATGCGAACTATCGCGCGTTGCGCGACGGAAAGCTGGCGGAGTCTTTCACCGCCGAAAACATAGTCCTCCAGCGGGATGCTGGAACAGTTACCTTCAAACCCGGCGAGATCAGCTTCCTGGCCCCGGTTCTCGGCCGCCAGGAGGTAGCGGTATTTACCGGCCAGGGACGATTTCACCTGAAGCCCGCGGTCGCCACCGAATCCGCGCGCCTGCAATTCACCATTGGCGCCCCCGAGATTGACGAGGAGTTCGACGCGGCGCTGTTGTATTTCACCGACGGCACCGCTGAGGAAGTGCGCGGGCAGGCCAAGTCCGGTCTGGTCTCCGCGAAGAACGAGGCCGAGTTCCAGAAATTCCACTCGCAGTTGCGCGCGCGCACCGAGACTCCGCGCAGCTTCATGGAGTACGAAATGTTCGGCGAGTGCATCCCCAACCTTGAGGCGGAGGTGCTCGGCGAATTGTACAATCCCGCGCACGCCGGCTCTTTCGTAGCGCTGCTGCACGCCCATAAACATCCCCAGATGCGTTTTCTGGTGCGTCCGCAAGGGGCCGTCCCGTCGCTGGGCCCCGAAGAAGTGGCGGTCGTCAACGTCGACCCTGGCGAGCAGCAGGACGTCATCTGGTACATGTCCCATACCGTAGCGGAAATCCAGGCGCATACCGCTTCGTCGACCGAAGAGAGACGCTCGATCGCGCCCGAGCATTATCAAATGGACGTGCATGTGGGCCGGAACGACCGTCTGGCCGCTAAAGCCACCCTTCGGTTCAAAGCGTTGCGCGACGGAGATAGGTAATATCGTTTACCCTGCTGCCTAATCTGCGCGTGTCCGGCGCGCGCCTGGATGGCGCGTCCATCGGCTTCATTCAGGAAGGCGTCAAGCAGGATGCGGAGCTGTCCCTCATCCTCCCGCAGGCCACGGTGAAAGACCGCGTCTACACCGCCGAGATGGAATACGAAGGCAATAAGGTAGTCTTCAAGGAAGGCGGCGGGAATTACTCAGTGGGCGCGCGGGAGAACTGGTATCCGGCTGTATCGGCGTTCCGCGACAGGGCCACTTACGACATCACTTTCCATTCGCCCAAAAGGCTGACCTTAGTCGGAGTAGGCAAGCTCGCCGGCGAGAAGCGCGACGGCGACGAAGCAGTAACTGAATGGAAATCGGACTAGCCGCTGCCCGTGGCCGGCTTCAACTACGGCGAGTTCAAAAAGAAGGAACGCGTCGACGATGTCAGCAAGTATACCTTGGAGGCTTACGCTACCACCGAGCCGCCGGATTGGTTGAAAGGTGCGACCCAGTCCCCGATGGACGAGATGGGTCCGCATATGGGAGGTGGCTCCGCCCTCAGTGGCATGGTGCTGACTCCTTCGGCCATGGCCGATCAGGTATTGGTGGACGCGCTGAATGCGGTGCGCCTCTACACGCAATGGTACGGTCCCACCGCCTACGGACGGCTGGCCGTCACCCAGCAGCCGGCCTTCGACGTCGGCCAGTCCTGGCCCACGCTGGTGTACCTGCCGATGAGCGCCTTTCTGGATCCCACGCAGCGCTGGCAGTTGCTGGGCCGGAACACTTTCCAGTTCTCCAAGGAGTTCGTCAACGTGGTGACGGCGCATGAGGTGGCCCATCAATGGTGGGGTAATACGGCCGGCTGGGCTTCCTACCATGACGAATGGTTGTCCGAGGGGTTCGCCGATTTTTCCGCGGCGTTGTTCCTGGAAGCCACTCAACCCAAGGGCGACGACTGCCAGAAGTTCTGGGACAGCGAGCGCCGCCTGCTGCTCGATAAGAACCAGTTCGGCAACCGCGCCAACGACGTGGGTCCGTTGTGGATGGGCCAACGTCTCGATTCCTTCAAGGCTCCACGCCTACCTCCGGATCGTCTATGCCAAGGGCGCGTTTGTGCTGCACATGCTGCGCTACCTGATGCAGGACCGCCAAACCGGCGACAAGGCTTTCATGCCATGGTGCACGATTACCTGACCACTTACAGCGGCAAGAGCGCATCCACCGAAGACTTTCAGCGCATGGTCGAGAAACATATGCTGCCGGAAATGAACCTGGAAGGCAACGGACGCATGGATTGGTTCTTCCAGGAATGGGTTTACGGCACGGAAGCGCCCAGCTATCGCCTGGAATACACGATGGCGGACGCGGAAGGCGGCAAGACCTTGCTCACCATGAAGATTTCACAGCAGGACGTGGGCCCATCGTTCAAGATGCGGGTGCCTGTGTATGTCGATTACGATGGGTCATGCAGCCCGCTTGGGGACCGTGCCCATAGCGGGGTCTTCCACCAGCAATGACATCAAAATCATGCTGGCGAAGCGCCCGCGGCGGGCGTTGTTGAACGCCAATAACGATATTTTGGCTGCGCAGAAGTAGGTGGCGGGAGTAGGTGGCGCCAGCAGATGATAGCCGATGGACAACCGTGCGGGAAACCAAACCGTCGGCCACTGCGTCTTCTCTGCTATAGTTTAGCTGGGGAATTGCTATGTCTATGAAATTCTGGAACATCCCGGTGCTCCCGGTAGCTTTGGCAGCGCTCTTCGCGCTGGCCGCCACATCCTTCGCACAGGATCAGGAGGGCCCCACGAAGGACGTGGACCAAACCGTCGCCAAGCCGCGCAAGTCCACGGACGAAACCCCCGAAGAAGCCCCCATTCCGTCGAAGCTCAGCAAGAAGGCTCAACCCGACGTCCCGGAGAACCTCCCGAGTTTCAAGAGCGACGTGAATGTCGTGAGCGTCGACGTCGCCGTGCTCGATAACCATGGACACTTCATTCCCAACATTCCGCGCGGCAGTTTCCGGGTGCTGGAGGACAACGTTCCGCAGCAGATCAAATCCTTCGGCAAAAGCACGGCGCCCATGACCGTGTGTCTGCTGGTGGAGTTCAGCGCCAAATTCCAGTGGTACGGTTCTCAGACGTGGTATCAAACCCTGTCCGCCGCGTATGGTTTTGTACAGACGCTCAAGCCTGACGACTACGTGGCCTTGATCGCTTACGACTTCAAGGAGGAAATCCTCTCCGACTTCACTACCGATAAGCGCAAGACTTATGAAGCCATGCAGCGCCTGCGCATCCCGGGCTTTTCGGAAGCCAACCTGTTCGACGCCTTGGCCGATACCGAAGACCGCATGTCCAAGATCGAGGGGCGTAAAGCCATCGTGCTGCTTTCTTCTGGCATCGATACGTTCAGCAAGCTGACCTACGATAAGGCGCGCAAAATTATTCAGGATAGCGCCGTTCCAGTGTACGCCATCGGACTGATGCAGGCGTTGCGCATCATGAGCCCGCGCGGCGACAACATCGGTTTCCTGCAGGCCGACAACCAGATGACCACCTTTGCCAGAGAGACCGGCGGCCAGGCTTTCTTTCCGCGCTTCTACGGTGAGTTTCCGTCCATCTTCGGCACCATCCAGGACTCGCTGCGCAATCAATACTCGATCGGCTATGAGCCCGCCAACAAAGCGCACGACGGCAAATTCCGCAAAATCAAAGTGGAGTTGGTGAACCCCGCCACCAACGAGCCGCTGCGCGTCGTCGATGAGAAGGGCAAGCCCATCAAATATCAGATCGTCGCCAAGAACGGCTACACGGCGCCGCGCGAAGTGGAATAGCACGGCATTTTGTCAAGCACTACATCTCGCCTCTTTACAACCTGATGCAAAAGTGTTGACAGTTGCGTTACCAGTCTGCTAACCTCGCCTGCGTTAGCATGAGACACGCCCCCGCTGTACCCCCCGCAAAAACTGCCGAGATCCTGCTGGTCGATGACAACCGCCAGGGTTTGATCGCGCGCAAATCGCTGCTGCAGGAGCTTGGTTACAACATCTCCACCGCCACCAGCGGAGACGAGGCTTTGGAATTGTTTTCGAAGCAGAACTTCGACGTGGTTGTGACCGATTTCAAAATGCCGCGTATGGACGGCCTTGAGCTGATCCAGCGGATTCGTAGCGCCCAATCCGGCGCGCGCATCATTTTACTCTCCGGGTTTGTGGAGCCGCTGGGTTTGACCGAACAATCCACTGGCGCCGATGTGGTGATCGTCAAGAGCGCCGGTGAAGTCGGGCAGTTGACGCGGTCGGTCAAGCGGCTGCTCAACCAGCCGCCCGCGCGCAAGCCGGCCGCTTCGGCCGATGCGCCGCCACGGGCCAAGGCGCGCGCGAAATAGACCGTTGTGGGGCAGGCTCGCAGCCTGATGCGGCCTCGTAGGCCGCGTCCCCACTCCTGGGGATGCCATGCGAACATCAATAGGTGCTTCCAAAGACTCTTGCCTTTTTACTCCTGCTGTTCACCGGTCTCTGCCCCGCGCAGCCGCTTCCGCCGATCTATTACACCGTCCGCATCCCCGCGCCCCAAACTCATTACGTGGAAGTGGACGCGCGCGTCCCCACCGCCGGCCAGCCAAACATCGAGCTCGCCATGGCCGTCTGGACGCCGTATGTCATCCGCGAATACGCTAAGAACCTGGAAGCCGTAGCCGCCCGCACTTCCGGCGGACGTCCGCTGGCCATCGAAAAGTCGCGCAAGAACCGCTGGCGCATCGCAACCGGCGGCGCCGATCCCGTCATGGTGTCCTACCGGGTCTACTGCCACGTCATGGGCGTGCAGGATAATTGGGTGGACGATGAATTCGCGCTGCTCAACGGCGCGCCCACATTCCTCACGCTGGCCGGCCAGGGCGCGCGCCCGCATGACGTACAAATCGTCCTGCCGCCCGCCTGGAAGACCACCGCCACCGGCATGCCGCCCGTCTCCGGCAGTCCGCACCATTACCGCGCGCCCGATTACGAAACGCTGGTCGACTCGCCCATCGTGGCAGGCAATCCGGAAATCCATGAATTCGCGGTGGAAGGCAAACCGCACTACCTGGTGGATGTGGGCGAGGATGGTGTTTTCGATGGCCGCCAGGCAGCGCAGGATCTGGCCCGCATCGTGCACCAAGACGCCGTAATGTGGGGTGGCCTGCCGTACGGCCAGTATCTTTTCCTCAATATGCTGACCGGCGGAGGCGGCGGCATGGAACATAGCAATTCCACCGCCCTCATGTCGGACCGCTGGCATACGCGCACGCGCCGGAAGTACCTGCGCTGGCTCGACCTTGCCAGCCACGAGTTCTTCCACGCCTGGAACGTGAAGCGGTTGCGTCCCGCGGAGCTGACGCCGGGCGAGTATGAAACCGAGCCCTACACCGCGAGCTTGGGCATCGCGGAAGGCTTCACCAGTTACTACGCACCGCTGATCGTGCGCCGCGCCGGTCTGTCGAGCGAGGAGGAGTTACTCGCCAGTCTCTCGCGCACCATCCGCGAGTTACAGACTACTCCCGGCCGCCTGGTGCAATCCTTGTCGCAATCGTCCTTCGATACCTGGATCAAGTTCTACCGCCCCGATGAAAACTCCGGAAACACGGCCATCAGCTACTACACCAAAGGCGCGGTGGCCGGTTTTCTTCTGGATGCGCGCGTGCGCACGGCCACTGGCGGCGCCAGGTCCCTCGACGACGTCATGCGCGTTGCCCTGGCACGCAATCCCCAATCAGCCGGATACACTC
>DATKFU010000036.1:0-17932 GCA_035511215.1 Bryobacteraceae bacterium
TCGTAGCCGGACCAGGTACTCCCGGCAGGCCGCGTCGTTCGAGAAGCGGGCTTCGAATTCGGCCAGATTTCGCGGGTAATCCTCCATAGACCGCCATACTACATCTTGGGGTCACCTGAGTCAAATGGATACCCCATCTTCCTCTAAGTTAAGAACGCCGATGGGTATTCAAACGAGGGATCATGATATCAGACTTCATACTCTGAAAAACGGGAGAAAGTGCCACACGAGTACCGGGACTATCTCGTATTAGTTCGAGGGCTCGGCCGTCCGCGGGTGGACATGCAAACTCAGCAGATCCGACTGCACCGGCACGCCCCCGCTCACCTTAACCCGGAGCAAAGCCTCAAATGGTGGAACGCGGCGGCGCGCCGAGGGGTCGAGCTTCGCCAGCTTCCCGATCAACTCGTCCAAGCGCGGCGCGCGGCAAACATACTCGACGGCGGCCTGTGTGCCAAAAGTCGTGATTCCGGCCAGGATCAGCACGCGGCGGCCGGTATTCGGGAGGGAAGTAAGCGCAACCACGGCATAATCCTCGGTGATGATTCCCTCGGAGGCGAGATACATGGCTTGCTCCGAGGCGGCAGGGTGCAGATTGGAAATCATCAGATCGCCTTTGCGTGGGGCGGAGTCTTTGCGGCTGAACACGAAATCCTGGGTGCTGGGCAGCTCGCGCAGAGACAGATTCTCGGATGGCGAGCCGATGAAGATCAGATTACTGGCCTTGGCGTCGTCCCAGGTCAACAGCCTTCCCCGCTTGATGTGCAACTCATGTTTCAGGCTGGTGAACACCTGGTCGAGGTCGTGGACGGCCATCACCTCTCCCACGCCCGTGTAGTGATCCCGAATCGGCTTACCTGCGTCCAGCGCCGGATTGAAATAGCGGAGTCCCGTCTCCGGCCGACCGACGAACTCGGCGTTGCTGTAAACCACGAGGGGTACGTCCGCACCGCCCGAAAAAGCGCTCCAAAACGTTTTTATGGCGGGCGGCGGCTGCTCATGCGCAGCAGCCTGCAGCGGCATCATGTAGCGGGCGACGGCGATCACCACCACGACTACCATAGCCGCACCGATCACCACGGACAGGAAGAACCAGGAAAGCGGATAGGACCGCGGCGCCGCCGCGGGTGGAGTGCGGGGCACTACCTGAGGAGCCGGCGTCTCCACCGGGGGAGCCGGCGTCAGCACCGGCGTCTGCAGCGGGGGCCGCCAGTGATATGTGAGCGAATAAGCGCCCTTGGGGATCTCAATCACCAGACGATCCGGCGCTCCTACGCCGGCATAATACTCGGCCAACTTGGAGCGGAGCCGTCCGGTCTGCACCCGCACGGTGGAGTCCACGCGGGAATCGAAGTCGGCGGGGCGCCCGAATACTTCGGTGGCGATCTGGTACTCCTTCAAAGATGCGCCTGGCGAGTCCAGCGAATGCTCGCCCAGGTACTTGAGGAGTTTGCAGAGCGACTCCGATCCATGCAGAACGGCGCTGCGGTTCAGCTTATCTATTTGGGAGTGCAACGCTTCCCGTTCGACGCTAGTGGCTCCGGTATTCATTTAACGCGGGCTTTAACGCGAGATTAACAATATCGCTAAGTCTATGCAAAATGGGGAATGGAGTCAAGTAACATTATGCACGCCTTGCTTTCCCGAATCACGTCCCCACCGTCCAGTATAATAGAGCGAAGTGCGATTTTTCGCCGTACTCCTGTGGCTGTCGATGGTGTCTTCCGCTGCCGATTCGGTGCAGGATCTGGAGGCCCGCGGCGCGGCGCTGAAGGCGAAAGGGGACGCTGCCGGCGCGCTTGAGATCTATCGCCAGGCGGCTGCGCTGGATCCAAAATCGGCGCGCCTGCAGGACGAAGTGGGCTTTCTGCTGGCTGTGCTGAGCCGCCGCGAGGAGGCGATCCAAAGCTTCCAGCAAGCCCTCGACTTGGACGCGAAGTTCGCGCGGGCGCAGTATCACCTGGGGGCCGCCTATTGGCTGGAGAAGAATCCCGGCCTCAGCATTCCGCATCTGCAGAGCGCCGCCGCGCTCGAGCCGGGCAACTTCGAATACCAGTACAGGCTGGGGGAGGCCTTGAAATCGCAGGGCGAAGATGGGGAGGCTCTGCCGCATTTGAGGGCTGCGGTAGCGGCGGATGGCAAGCACTGGGAAGCGTGGAACGCGCTGGGGATGGCCTTGCAAAATACGGGCGACCTGGGCGCGGCCGCGGATGCCTACCAGCGGGCCGTGGATCTGAATCCGGCCGATTCGGACGCGCGGAATAACCTGGGAACGATGCTGGTGAAGACGCGCCGCGCGGACGAAGGCGTGGCACAGTTCCTGAAGATCCTGGATGCGGATCCATCCTACAACATGGCGCGCGTGAACCTGGGGTTTGCCTACATTCAGAAAGGCGACCTGGACAAGGCGATAGAACAGTTGCGGGAGGCCATCCGGCGGGATCCGGACCAGGCCGGCGCGCATTACGATCTGGGAATCGCGCTGAAGAACAAGGACCAGATCGAAGCGGCCAAGGCCGAGTTGCGGCGG
Source organism: Bryobacteraceae bacterium (assembly GCA_035511215.1). Classification (GTDB taxonomy): domain Bacteria; phylum Acidobacteriota; class Terriglobia; order Bryobacterales; family Bryobacteraceae; genus Bog-159. The sequence continues at coordinate 2,531 of DATKFU010000036.1, forward strand.
TCGCTGGAACTGGACCCCAGCCTGGCTGAAGCGCACTATACGTTGGGCATCGCGCATTGGCAAACGGGCGCTTTCGAAGAAGCTGCCAGGGAGATGCAGGCAGCCATTGCGCTGCGTCCCGATTACGGCCAGGCCTATTTCATGCTGGGGACGGCGCTGAAGCAGAAGGGAGACCGGGAAGGCGCCGAGGCCGCGCTGCGCGAAGCGATCCGGTTAGATCCTGGCGACCCGGGACCCTACAATACGCTGGGCCAGTTATTGCGGCAGAAAGGCGATGTGGAAGGCAGCAAGGAAGCGTTTTCCAGGGGCGCGAAGGTGAAGCAGGCGAAAGAAGCCGAACTTGGCAGGATGCTGCAAAAAAACGACGCGGCGGTACAATAGGAACCGGGAGAAAGCCGCATGCGATACATTTTGGCGCTGGTCGCAGGGGCCCTGCTGCCGGGGGCGGCGCTGGTTGCGCAGAGCGCCGGCATCGACGTTTGGAAAACGAAAGAGCTGATGGGTGTCACGGAAATGGGCCGGTCTACGGTCGGGCCTTTGGGGCCGTCCATGTTGACGTTCGAAAAAGAAGACGACCCGACCGTGGCGCCGCATCCCGTTCCGCTACACGAGCCTCTCCGCGCGGCACGGAAAGACGCCGATGAAGCCGAGCACCTGGCCAAGAAGAAACGGCACGTGGAGGCCGTCGCGCGATACCGGGATGCAGTGGTCATCGATCCTCTGTACTTTCAGGCCTGGAACAATCTGGGGCTGGAACTGAAGGCCATCGGCAAGATGGATGAAGCCGAGCAGGTGATGCGGCATCTGATTCAGTCGAACCCGGAGCACGTGCTCGTATTTGCGAATCTAACTTCGCTGCTCAGCGACGAGAAGCGGTACGCGGATGCCGAAGCGGTCGCACGGCAGGGGGTGAAGCAGCACGGCTACTCGTTTACGGCCAACTTCGTTTTGGGTACGCTGCTGGTTAACGAAAACAAGCTTAGCGACGAGGCCAAAACGAAACTGCAATACGCGCAAGTGAAATATCCGGAAGCGAAGAAGCTGCTGGAACATTGGCTCAATCATGGGCCGGACAAAGGCGTGCCCAATTAGATCGGGCTGCCGGCCAGCTTCCTGCGAGGCTTGCAAATGCGAGGCCTTTTGGCGGTAATCTCAACGGGCCTGACGCTCACGCCCGTGCTGGCGGCGCAGGGCATTAGCCCGGAAACGACGCGCACTCTGAGTGAAGTCAGCGAAATGGGCCGGTCGACTATCAAGCCGGACGCCCTACCGCGATCGTTGACGTTCGAGGAAAGCGACGATCCAACCGTGGCCGCGCATTCGGTTGCCACACACCAGCCTCTACGCGCCGCGCGCAAGGCCGCTGAAAAGGCCGAGCATCTGGCGAATAGGAAACAGCACTCCGAGGCCGCGGCGCAGTACCGGATCGCGGTGGCCCTCGATCCCCTATACTTTGAGGCCTGGAACAACCTAGCACTGGAGCTGCAGGACGCAGGCAGGATGGATGAAGCGGAGCAGGTGTTCAGACGCCTGATGCAATCGAACCCGGAGCACGTGTTGGTGTTCACGAATCTGGCCGCATTGCTGGGCGGCCAGAAGCGGTACGCGGAAGCTGAGGTTGTGGCGCGCGATGCGATGAAGCTGCATAGCTATTCGTTCAAGGCCAATTTCGTCATGGGGACGCTGCTGGTTAGCCGGGGCAAATGGAGCGATGAGGCCAAGACCAAGCTGCAATACGCGCAGGTGAGATATCCGGAGGCCAAGACGCTGCTGGAACATTGGCTCAATCATGGGCCGGACAAAGGCGTGCCCAATTAGATCGGGCTGCCGACCCGGAGACGACGCGCACGCTGACGAATGTCTTCAGCCCGTGCTGCAGCCAGCCATAGAGCCAGCCGGGCATCGTCCGGAGTGACTGCGGGGGATCCTCCGGCATCGTCACGATGAGAGCCAAAGCCAGCAAAGACAGTACGGCGCCGTGATCCGTAAACAATTGCATGGGGGGGCATGAGTTGAATTTCCTTTTGAAACGCTGCGCTTAACTTCCGCCGTCCTGTGGCTGTCGTGCGCAAGAGATGCCCTGGACCATCGGGCCTGGTACTCCCGCCCTTTCCGCCGCGCGGCGAGGTGCTTTTGCGGCGCTTCTAAGGCTCGCTTCCCCATGCCAAATAAACCGCTATCAGCGACAATGAAAGTGGGCCGAGACCATCGGGCAGGAGAAAAGAATGGCAACCAAAGAAACTCTCAACAGCCGTGTCGCCCGGCTGGAAGAGGCCCAGATTAGACTCGATAACGCCATGGCACACTTGGCGGAAGTCCAGGCCCAGGATCAGACCGAAGCCCGTGAACGCGAGAAGCGCGTTGACCAGCGCATCGACAAACTGGTCGTCGCCATCGGCGAGCTAGTCGGCCGCATACCGCCCACTATGACAACCTAAAGGCTCCGCTGAGTGCCTGTTTTCTCCGCATGACGCGGGGCGTCCGATTGGTCATCGGCAGTGGGTACATAAGCCACGCCTTCAGCCATGCGAACCCTCACCACACCTCAAGCCCGCAAGATGGCGAGCCAGCGTAAAGTCTATGCGGCAGGCCCTGGCCAGCCTGTGGGATGGCGCAAAGGCCCGCGGTGTCCTTGTGGACAGATGACTAAACAGCGGGCAGCCAAGCGCCGGCACGTCTGCTAAATTCAAACCCAACATGCCGGAATTCGAACGTTTGAAATGCTCCCTGGACGCATTGCCGACGGCCGGGACCGGTACGCGGAGGCCAATCGGACCGTGCACCATTAGATAAATCGGGTCCGAGGGACCCGCGCAGACGTCTGGCCTGGCGTGGGGCCTGCCCCACGTTATTCATAGCGTAAAGCGACCGCCGGATCGATTGCGGAAGCCCGGTACGCGGGCAGCACGCAAGCGACCGTCGCGGCAGCCATCAGGAGGGCGATCACCGCCAGGACCACGGCGGCATCCATGGAGCTGCCTTCCGCCCAGCGGGACAACAGGCCCCTGAGCGCCAGGCTCAGGACCACGCCGGCGACCAGGCCGCCCCCTACGCTGAACGCAGTGGACACGAACACCAGCCGGAGCACGTGAGTGCGGCCGGCGCCCAACGCCATGCGGATGCCGAATTCGTTGGTGCGCTGGGCCACGAGATACGACACAACGCTATACAGGCCGAGCACGGACAGCAACAGCGCCAGGATGGCGAAGGCGCCGAACAGTGTGGCGACCAGGCGCTCCTGCGCCCACTCCGGCTGTGTGCTGATCCACTGCTCGAGGTTGCGCACATGTCCCATCACCTGCTGGTCCGGATTGACCGCACGTACCTGCGCGCGCACCGCCCGCAAAACGCTGAGCGGCTCCACGCGAGTGCGCACCAGTATCTGCGTGAACATCGGCATCTGAATCGTGAAGGGCACGTAGACGGCGGGCTTCACCGCTTCCCGCAGGCCGTCGTCGCGCGCATCCGCAACCACGCCGACAATTTGCAGCCAGCCGTCGCTGTTGGGCGCGGCTTGAGAATAAGGCGGCTCACCCTTTAGCTTGGGCATGCGAATCTGCTGTCCGATGGCTTCGCCCAGCGGCCAATACTGGTGGGCCAAAGTCTGGTTGACCAGCGCCAGGCGCGCGCCGCGCATGGTCTCCGCATGGTCGAACATACGGCCCTGCAGCAGAGGAATGTGCAGTACCGTGAAATACTCGGGGCTCACGAAATTCGCGCGCAGTTCCCGCTCTTCCGGCACGGGCTGGCCCAGAATTTCGAAGTGCGTGTTCCAGCCGTTGCTGGGCGGCGTGGCGTTGGTGGAGATGCCGGCGGAAATCACCTCGGGCATGGCGCCGATCCGCTGGCGGAGTTGTTCGAAGAACTGCGACCGCGCTTCCCAGGTCATATAGGTGTTGTCGTGCACGGGGATGGGGGCGGACATGGTGTTGTGCGGATCGTAGCCAAGGTCGGTATGCATCAGCCGGACGAATCCGCGAATGGCCCCGCCTGCGCTTGCGAGCAACAACAGCGTAAGCGCCACCTGGGCGGCCACCAGGACACCATGGGTGCGCTTGCCGCGCACGCCGGCCGTCATTCTGCGGGTGCTGGCCTGCATGATGCCAGCCAGGTCAGGACGCGAGAGGTGCAGCGCCGGCGAGAGGCCGAAGAGCACTCCGGTGGCCAGCGCCAGTGCGACGCTGAACACCAGCACGGGCAGGTTGATACTGATAGCGGCTTCGTGCGGGAAAGAATTCTCGGGCAGCCATTTCACGATGAGCGGTACCCCGCGATACGCCAGCACCACGCCGAGCGCCGCGCCGGCCACGGACAACTGGAGGGATTCGGTCAGCAATTGGCGCAGTATGCGGCGGCGGGCGGCGCCCATGGCGGCGCGTACGGCCAATTCGTGCCGCCGGGCGGTACCGCGGGCCAGCAGCAGAATAGAGACGTTCGCACAACCGATGACCAGCAGCAGTCCGACGGCCCCAAAAAGCAGGAACAGCGTGGGACCGAGCCGCTCCACGAATTGATCGTTCAGACCCTGCAACGCCACGCGAAACTTCGGCGGAAAGTGCGACGGCGTATCCTTGGCGAACTGCTGGATCAACGCCTGCAGCTCGGCATTGGCCGCGGCGCGGCTGACGCCTGGCTTGAGCCGCAGGTATGCGCCGTATTGCAGCGCCGGATCTTCGGTCAACTTGAGCGGCAGATAGACGTCCCCATCGCCCCAGGTAAAGCGCGGCGGCATGACGCCCACTATGGTGTAGCTCTTGTGGACCAGCCGGAGCGTGCGCCCGAGCACATCGGGGCGGCCGCCGTAGTGCCGCTGCCAGAACTTATGGCTGAGCACGACCACAGGCTGCGGGTCCTGGCCGAAGGGTGCATCGGAGGGAATGAGACCGCGGCCGATCAGGGGCAGCACGCCGAAGTGGGTGGTCGCATTGGGCGTCAGATAATCCCCGGCCACATCCTCGGGAAGATCTTCATCCGTGGTGGTGAGGTTCCATTGATTCTCGCCTACTACGCTTTCGATCGAGGCCGCCTGACGCATCTGGCGAATCTGGGAACCGTTCAATCCCGGCCAGTGCTTGTTGCCGGCTTTGTCTTTGAGCACCAGATGCGCCATGCGCTCCGCAGCCTTATACGGATAGGGGTTCATCAGGACGCCGTACACTACGCTGAACACGGCCGTGGTGGCGCCGATGCCCAGGGCCAGCGAAAGAATGGCAGTGAGGGCGAAGCCGGGACTCTTCCGCAATTGCCGAAGGGCGAAGATAGAGTCCTGGAGCAAGATGCGCATGGGTGGTCCTCGACAATGAGACGGCTGCGGGCGGGGGAGGTTAGGCTACTGGCCGGATTCCTGGCGCAGCTCTTCCCAGCGCTGCAGCAGCTTCTTGCCTTCTTCCGGATGGCCGGATTGAATGAGAGTGCGGCCTAACAGATAGTGCGCCGAGGCATTCTTCGGGTCCATCTGCAGGGCGCGGCGCAGCATGCGTTCGGCTTCGGGCAAATCATTCTCCTTGAGATATGTTTTCCCTAACAGGATGTAGGGCCCGCTATAGGTGGGGTCCAGCCACACGGCGCGCTGCAGCGGGGGAACGGCGTGCTCCCAATCCTCGCGCCGCGTGTAGGCGTCGCCCAGACGGTAGTATGCCATGGCGAAGCCGGGGTTGAGCGCGATTTCGCGATTGAGATCGTCCACCGCGCGATCAAGTTGGGCGCGGTAGATGGCGATTTCGCCGAGCATGAAGTGCGCTTCCGGAAGTTTCGGCTCGCGCGCCAGGGCTGCCTCCAACTCAGCTTGAGCATCGTCTTCGAATTCCAGCCGCATCAGCATGCGCGCGGTGAACAGGCGGGCTGCGCCGGACTCCGGCGGCACACCGTACAGATCGGCGAACGCGGCACGGCCCTTGGGGATTTGGTGCGATTGCAGATAGCTGTTGCCCAGCATGAAGAACAGCTCGTTGCTCACTGCGCCGGCCGCACGGGCTTTTTCGAGCAGGGGAATGGCTTGCTGGATGTGCCCGGCCAGATATTCGCTGCGGCCAGTAGGCGCGGGCGGAGGCGGGGGCTGGGGGCTGGGGGCCGGATTAGCGGGCGCCGGGGGATGGGGCCCGGATGCCTGGTCCAGGAGCTGGCGAATGGTCTGGTCCTGCGGGTCCATTTGGAGCGCATGGCGCAGGGCGCCGGCCGCGTCATCCAACTTGCCGCGTTTGAGATATGCCTTACCGATCGACGCGTAGGGCCCGCTGTGGTTCGGGTTCAACCAGATGGCGCGCTGGAGGGCCGCGATTGCGTCATCCCACGCGCCGCGATTCTCGTACGCAGCGCCGAGCCGATAGTAGGCCGCGAAAAAGCTGGGATTGGACGCTATCTCCGTCCAAAGTTCCTCAACGGCCTGGCCGTCGTCGCCCCGAGACAGGGCGGCCTCGGCCCGCATGAAGTGCGCCTGCGGGATGTGCGGGTCGATTTCGAGCGCACGGCCGGCTTCGGTTGCAGCGCCCGGCGGCAGCTTCGCGCGCAGCATCATTCCGGCCGTAAGCAAGTGCGCCGCCGCGGAATCGGGGGCCACTTGAAAAAGCGCCGCAAAGGCTCGCACGGCTTGCTCATCCCGGTTCACCTGGAGGCAGGCATTCCCCAGCATGAACTCAGCCACCAGCGCCTGCGAACCGCCGGCCGCGGCCTTTTCAAACCATGGAATGGCTTCTTCAAAGCGATGCTGGCTGTACGCCTGCACGCCCGACTGATAGGCGCTGGCCTGCAGGAAAAAGAGCAGCAGCGGCGTCATACTTAGTGCTCCAACTGGTCCAGGCGGGCGCGCGCGGCTTGCAGGTTGTGCCTGGCCGCCTCCAGATTCGGATCGAGGCGCAGCGCGGCTTCGAATTCGGGCACGGCTTCGCGGATACGGCCGAGGCGGGCCAGTACCGTACCCAGATCGCTATGCAGCACGGCGTCGTCCTGCCGAAAGTCAAGCGACTCGCGCAAGTGGGCGGCGGCCTCTGCGAGACTGCCCTGCTTGGCGCGCTCGTCACCCCACAGCCGCAGCACCTCGCCCAAATGCTGCCGCCCGCCCGGGTCGTCCGGATTTTCCGCAAGCACTTTGCGGAACTCGGCGGCCGCCTGTTCCCAGCGCTGCCGGTCGGCGAGCGCGTTGGCCAGGTTGTAGCGCGCGTTGGTATAGCGCGGATTTGCCTGCAGCGCCCGCTCGAAGAATCCGGCCGCTTCGTCCGCATTTCCCGCCGAAAGGAGCGCCGCGCCAAGTGTATTCAGGGCCACGGGATGGTCCGGCCGCGCCGCGATGGCGCCGCGTAAATACGGGACGGCGTCCGCATTGCGGCCGCGCGTCAACATCAGCGCGCCCAGGTTGAACTGCGACGTAAAATCCCCCGGATATTTTTCCAGCCGGTGGAGCATGATGGCTTCCTGCAGTTCGCCGCGGCGGTCCTCGGCCCCGCTGGGCAGGACCTGCAGCCACAGGTGCGCCATCTCGTCGGTGGCCTCGTTCCCGCCGCGCACGCGCCGCGGAGGCTGATTGGGATTGCGCGGATTCGCGGTCGAATTATCGTAATGATAACGCATGGAAACCACGGTTCCCTTGGGGAGGAAAACGGGCTCCCGGTAACGATAGACGGACTGCCAGTTCGGGTCCCAATCCGGAATGCGGACCAGCCATTTGCGGGTCCCGCCGGGCAGCGTCGCGTAGCCTTCCAACAGGCGGCCCAGGTAGTGCGCGTGCGGGTAGACCGCTAGCACGTCCATGTCCATGGGCGTTACAAAGTCGTCGCTCACCGGGAAGTCCGCATCGCCCGGGGGAATATCGAGGGCGCCATCGTGCTCGAGTTGCAGCAGCATGGGGAACTTCGTGGCCGGCTCGCCGGTGAAGTACAACCCGATCGACGGCTGCACCGTTTCGGGCTTACCTGTCGGTTGCATGTGGACGTTCAGCACGAGATCGGCGCCGGGGTCTGCGCGCCACGCCATACCGGCGGGCTCGATCCAGGGAGTTCCGCCCGGTTTCCAGAACAGGAAATGGCTGTCGGGATCGAAGGCGTCCGATTCGATATTCAGGTCCATACCAGGGAAGCCGGCGCCGGGGGTCTTTTCCTGCATGCGCACGGAGCGGCTGCGATCGATGAGCACGTTGGCGTGATGCACGGCGCGGATATTACCTGGGCGGATCTCGATGGCTTTCACCCAGCGCGTGCCCGGTGTGTTCAGTGGCAGCACGAAGTTCCAATATTGATCCGGGCCGCTGGCAGGCAGCCGATAAGGAGCGGCGGCTTCGATTACCAGGTCCGGCTGGCCAAGCTGCCAGCCAGGAACGAACTTCGGAAGCGGAGGCGCGGCGGTGGGCGAACCGGCTGGAGCGCCCTGCCGCACCCAATACTCGATGGTGCGGATCTGGTCGTCAGTGAGGCGCCGCTCTTCCAGAAAATCGCCATAACCCGACTCCGGCAGCCAGGGCGGCATGTAGCGCCGCTTGATTACGGAGACAATCTGCGAGCCATGCTTGCTCACGTCGGTGTAGGTGAGCAACGGGAACGGGCCCGGCTCGCCCGGACGATGGCACGGCGCGCAGGATTGATAAACGATGGGCGCGATGTGCTGGTAGAAGGTGATGGGCTCGGCCTGTGCGGCGCATACGGCCAACGCCAGCATGGCTAATAGCCGGTGCATGGACACATTATCCCAGAAGCGGTTGGCGTGGACGCCTGCCCCACACGATGGCACACTTCCCGCGAGAACTCCGGCGCGCCGAAGCCACCACATCTAGTGGCGCGGGCTACAATTCCCACGGACGCGCAGGCGGCGATCGAGCGCTTTCTCAAATCTGCGCTCCGGCCCGCACTGCTCGAACCCGGCGAACCGCTGCTGGCGCTCGGGGCGGACAACTTCACGCTGCAACTGCGCAGCTCGCGGCTCACGCTGCAGGTGTGGGACCAGACGCGCAACCTGGTGCGGCGCGTGACCGGCGTGGCCCACGAAGCGCGCGGGCGGCTGGAACTGGCGGTAGAGCAATTCGCCCGCAGAGAGGGCCGCTTGTTCCTGGTAGACCTGGCGCGGCCGTCCAGCCTGGATTTCGAGCGCCGCAGCGAGCGCCTGGTTTTTCGCGAGCGGTTCCGGCAGTTCCTCACGCGCCAGTTCGCGGATTGGACGCTGGCCGAGATCAGCGCCGAGCCGAACCTGGAAGCCAGCCTTTCTCCCAGCTACCCGCGCGCGTTTCTGCGCCGCGGACAGAACGGCTGGGCGGCGATCGGCGCGCCGCCGGAAAGCGACCCGGCCGGCCTGCTCACATTCGGCCTGATCTGGCTGGACCATTTGCGCCGCCGCGAGAAGCGCCTGGCTGTCGAGGGTCTGGCGCTCTACGTGCCGCACGGAAAGGAGCTCACCACAAGCTTGCGCCTTCCGTGGCTCAACGAAGAAGTGGCGCGCTTCGAGTTGTTCGCCTATGACGAGCACGACTTCGCCGCGCACGTGGATCCATGCGATTTCGGCAATGTGGATACGCGCCTGGAAGTCTGCCGGCAGCCCGCGCCGCTGGGGGCCTTCGAGAGCCTGCTCGATTCGCCGGAAGTGGAGCGGGTCACGCGTCACGATGGGGCGGTCAGCCTGCGGGTGCGGGGCGTGGAATTCGCGCTGATGACGGAGAACGGCGCGCGCTTCGGACTGGCCCAACGCAGCGCCGCGGGCGCCCGCGATTTGCCGGAGATGGAGCGCCTGGCGCGGGATCTGGCGGAGCGGCGCTCGCCCTTGGCGGAGGATCGCGAACATCCGCTGTACCGCCGGAATCCGGAAGCATGGCTCGAATCGCAGGTCCGCGCGCAGATCGAGCGGGTGTATGCGCCGCTCCAACAGGCGCCGGTTTATGGCCAGGTGCCTGCGTTCGCGGGCGGCGACCGGGGTGTGCTGGACCTGTTGGCCGTAGAGCGGTCCGGGCGGCTGGCCGTGCTGGAGTTGAAGGCCACCGCCGATTTGCAGCTTCCCATCCAGGCGCTGGATTACTGGCTGCGCGTGAAGTGGCATCTGGACCGCGGCGAGTTCACGCCCAACGGTTATTTCCCCGGCATCCAGCTGCGGGCCGAGCCGCCCCGCCTGTTTCTGGTTTCGCCCGCGCTCGAATTCCATCCCGCGACGGAGACTGTTCTGAGCTTTTTCGCACCGTCCATCGATGTGGAGCGCGTGGGCGTCGGAGTAGAATGGCGTAAGGGGCTGCAAGTGATGTTCCGCCTGAGCGGAGCGCAACGCCCCTGCACCGAACCACGAGCCTAGGCGCGTGGCTGGAACGCACATCATGCTCCAATACCTCAAGCAAGCCAGATCCGCGCTTTCATTGCTCAGTCCGGATGAAGTGCGCCGGCGCACTGACCGTCCTCTGGTGGTGGGCCTGGTGGCGGCGGAAAGCGCCGCTTACGCCGATATGGAAGACTTTCTGACGCCCGCGGCGGTGTCGCACGACAAGCGCATGCAGGTGATGCAGTCCGTGCATCGGGCCTGCGATCCGGACATCCCGGATAAGTACGACCTGGTGCTGTATGAGCAGGGTTTGCCGTGCCCGGCCACCGCGTTCACGTTTTTCCGCGACGATCCCGGGCGGACGGTGGAGGAGATTCTAATCGCGCGCGACGAGCTGTGGCTGGCGTTGGCGCGCAATTTCTATCCGTTCCGCAAGCCTGTGGTGGACCGGATCATCACCTCCGTCGCGCGCGAGAATGCCATTTTCGCGGTGGCCAGCGCGCTGCCGAACGTCATCCCCAGCGTGCTGGAGCTGCCCTGGACCCTCGGGGAGTTCGCTTCGGATACGGCTTTCATTACCATGAACCAGGTGCGCATGGCGTTTCTGGTGGCGGCGGCCAGCGACAAGCCGGTGGGATACGACAAGCAGTTGGCCGAGCTGGTATCGATTGCGGCGGGGGCTTTCGGCTGGCGCGCGCTGGCGCGCGAACTGGTGGGGATGATCCCGCTGGGCGGCGGGCTGATCCCCAAAGGCGCCATCGCGTATGCGGCCACTTATGTTCTGGGCAAAGGGCTGGAGCACTTCCACGGAGTGGGCTACGGCTACACGCGGCGGCAGAGGCGCGACGCTTACCAGGTGGCGTATGCACGCGGCAAAGACCTGATGGGCGCGGTCGTGCGGAAGAAAGAGGCGTGATGCGAGGCGTCGCCCGGCTGGCTGGTATCCTGCTTGTAGCGGGCTGCGGCGTTGCGCAAAGTGCCGCCCAAACCAAAGTCGATCCCGCGCGCGTGGAGCGCCTGCTGCGGCGCGCGGTTGTGCTGGACCTGCACGACGACACCACCCAGATGATGGTCGATGAAGGGTACGACTTCACCCAGCGGCATGACTTCGGCCAGGTGGATGGGCCCCGCATGCGGGAAGGCCGCGCGACGGGCGTGTTTCTCTCGATCTGGACCGACGCGGTGCGCTATACGCCGCCGGAATCCATCCGCCGCGCGCTGGACCAGATCGACGCCGTGCGGCGCCAGGTTGCGCGGCATCCGGCCGAGCTGGCGCTGGCCACCACCGCCGATCAGATTATGGCGGCCAGGAAGCGCGGGCAGATCGCCATCCTGATGGGTGTGGAAGGCGGGCACATGATCGATTCCGATCTGGCCGTGCTGCGGATTTACTTCGACTTAGGCGTGCGTTATCTGACGCTCACCCACACCGAGAACACGCCTTGGGCCGATACTTCCAGCAAGCCGCCCGCCCACAACGGACTCACGGATTTCGGGCGGGAAGTTGTGCACGAGATGAACCGCCTGGGAATGATGGTGGATATTTCGCACGTTTCCGATAAGACGTTCTACGATGCGGTGGCGGCGTCCGCCGCGCCCGTGATCGCTTCGCATTCCTCCTGCCGAGCGCTGGCCGATGTGCCGCGTAACATGACGGACGACATGCTACGCGCCCTGGCGAAGAATGGCGGCGTGGTCCACATCAACTACCTCGAGGCCTTCCTGGACCGCGGTTTCATGGACCGGCTGGACGCCCTGAAGGACGAGCAGGCGCAGCAGGACCAGATCGAGGGACAGGCGCCGAAGTTCGGCGACCGCAGCCAGATGGGCGCCGCCGTGCGTGCCATCAATACGCGCCGCATCGCCAAGCTGGGGCGCCTGCCGCTGAGCCGCCTGCTGGATCATTTCGATCATGCCGTGCAGGTGGCGGGCGTGGATCACGTGGGCCTGGGATCGGATTTCGACGGCTCGGACGATCAGTTTCCGGAAGGCATGGAGGATATCTCGAAGACCCCCAACCTGGTGCGCGGCCTGATGGAGCGCGGCTATTCGGACGAGGACATTCTGAAGATTCTGGGCGGCAACACGCTGCGCGTCATGCGGGAAGTGGAGCGGGTAAGTGGAGCAGGTATGCAACCTGCTACGGCGCGCCGGATGCCTTAGTGGGCATAACAAAAAGTCAGTCACATTAATAAAAATTTTCTTGACCACCACGTCCGAGTGGATTATTCTGATGGAGCTGGAGGTAAATAACCGATGATCGCTTATAGTCGAGGTTCCAACCACCTCGCTGGTGCGGCTTCTCTGAAGAACCGTATGCCTGCGATAGTCGGGGCCTTCCGGCTGCATCCGTGTATAGCTCAATTGGCAGAGCAACAGACGTGTAATCTGTGGGCCGCGGGTTCGACTCCCGCTATCCAACCGCTGTGCGAAAAACAGCCTAACCTGAGTGATCCAGGCATGGCTCCTGCCGCCCTCGCAAGATAGGCTTCGGTCCGTTTTGCCGGGATCGGCAACGGCTCCACTGCTCTGCGCTTTCCCTGAAACTGCGAACTCTCGTTTCGCCGTGATGTAATTTGTGGCGCGGCTAAGTCCGCTCTAAAGTAAGGCCCGCTGGTTGGTCGTGGAGCCAGGCCTGGGAAACTCAAACTCAAACGAATTTTAAAGTACGAATTCGGGAGGCGACTTAAATGCTACGCATGCTACAGCATGTCTTGGACGCGCAAGTGGCCGTCGTGTATCTGGACGGCCGGCTGGCGCGCGTGAAACCGCGTGCTGTACCGGAAGGGCGCGCTGCACGTGACCGTCGAGTTGATCGATGTGCGCGCCCAGCCCGAGGCGCCCGCCCGTCTGTTGCCCGGCCTCGCGCGATTGGGCCGGGAATCCGGCGTGACATTCGCCGTCGTCGAAGAAGGCAAGCGCGGACTACGGTCGCGATGGCCCGCGTCGAAATGCTCGAGGCGCGCCGCCAGGCGGTAGAGGTATCCGGCCAGGAAATCCTGACCCAGGACAAGGTCGCCGTGCGCGTGAACATCTCGGCGGTCTTCGAAATAACCGGACAGGTCCGGCGGCGGCGCGGCGCATACGATCGTTGTTTGTCGTCTGCGCAGCGTGCTCGAACTCGGCAGGCCACCAACAACGATGGCCTGCCCCACGGCACGGGCGTTCGCGTGAGCGAAATCGCGCTCGAGGACATCATCCTGCCCCGAGACATTCGCAGATTTCTCGACCAGGTGGTGACTGCGGAGGTGGTCGGCGGCTTGAATGCTCTGCTGGAGCGCACCGTCACTCTGCGAGCCGAGTGACGGGTTTTGGACAGGAGGGGCGGACCTGGTGTGCCGCCCCTCATTTTTTTGAGAATCGCCCGCGACTCGGCCCACGAAGTTGTGTGCCGACGAAATCCCACTTGCGCAGGCATGCGCGCCTGCCGTTCGAAGCCCCTGTGCAGGTGTCCTGGCAGGACTTGCGCGGCCGGGTGCAGACCCTGCGTGCCAGGTGCCTGGACTTGTCCGCCGAAGGGGCCCGCCTGGAAACGGACACCCCCATCCCGGCGCGCACCACGATTACTGTGCACTCCGTGCGCTACGGCAGCCTGGGGACGGCGTCGGTTCGCCATTGTGTGCGTCAGGCGCTGAAGTATTCGGTAGGCGTGGAATTCACCTCTGCGCTGGCGCTGGCCAGCCAGGGCCGCAAGCGCTGCCTGGACGAAATGCAACCCCAAGCGGAGAGCCGGCCATGACCGCGCCGGAAGTCTTACCCGCGTCGAAAGCGCCCGCCTTCTGGCCGGAGCAGCCGGCGACTCTGGCCGATCTCGACATCTCGCCCGCGCTGGTGCAGGATATCTTCCTGCGTATTGTGCGGGAACAGGGCCAGTCCAGCCTGGGCGCGTTGCGGGAGCGCCTCAAGCTGCCGCCCGCAGTGCTGGAGCCTGTATTCCGCCAGTTGCGCCAGCAGGCCTATTTGGACGTGAAGGGCATACAGGATAACGACTACCATTTCGGACTCACGGCCTCGGGTAAGGCGCTGGCCGCCGAGCGCGCCGCGATGTGCGCCTACGTCGGCCCCGCGCCGGTATCCCTCGCGGCATACGATCGAGCCGTGCGGCTGCAGGCGGCCCACGTGCGTGTCAGCCGGGGGAGCTTACGCAAGGCCCTGGACGACCTGGTCCTCCCGAAAACTCTATTGGACCAACTCGGCCCGGCGCTGATCTCGCAGAAGGCGCTGTTCCTCTACGGGCCCACTGGTAACGGCAAAACCAGCCTGGCCGAGCGGCTGCTGCGCGTCTATGAAGATGCCGTGCTGATCCCCTACGCGCTGGAGCTGTCGGGCTACGTCATCACGCTGTTCGACCCGGTACTGCACCGGCCGCTGGCCGAGCAGCCGGAAGATCTGGACGCGCGCTGGGTGCTGTGCCATCGCCCCTCGGTGACGGTTGGCGGCGAGCTGGTCTCCGAAATGTTGGAGCTGCAGTCCGACGCTTCCTCGGGCGTCTACGCCGCGCCGCTGCAGATGAAGGCCAACAACGGCATCTTTGTGATCGACGACTTCGGCCGCCAGGTAATCTCGCCGCGCGACCTGCTGAACCGCTGGATCGTGCCGCTGGACCGGCGGGTGGACTATCTCACCCTGCGCCACGGACAAAAACTGTGTATCCCTTTCGCCGTGATGGTGGTCTTCGCCACCAACCTGGAACCGTCGGACCTGGCCGACGAAGCGTTCCTGCGGCGCATTCCCAACAAGGTCTACGTCGAGCCCGTGAGCGGGCCGTGCTTCCAGGAAATCCTGACGCGCGTGCTTGACGAACGGGGAATGCCGTGCGACGCGCCAACCGCGGCTTATGTGGCCGAATTGTGCCTGCGTCAAGGCGGCGCGTTGAAAGCCTGCTACCCGGCGGACCTTTGCGATATCCTGACGTGGCGCAGCCAGTATGAAGGGCGCCCGCCGCAAGTCACCTGCGCCGAGTTGGATCGCGCTGCGGAGCTGTACTTCACGCGCGTGCAGAGCTACTAGCCCGGCAGGCCACCAACAACGATGGCCTGCCCCACACGGCGCGGACACTCATTCCTGGCGCAGCGCCACCACCGGGTCGATGCGCGCCGACCTGCGCGCCGGCACGTAGCACGCCGCCAGCGCCAGTCCGGCCAGCAGCAGCGGCGCGCCGATCAGCAGCACCGGGTCGTCGTG
>DATKFU010000037.1:0-13849 GCA_035511215.1 Bryobacteraceae bacterium
GGACGAGAAATTTTTCTTGTGTTCGATGGAGCCATTCGTATTCACCCACAGGACGAACGTTGCGGAGATCAAAGATGCATTTGGGCGCTGGCTCGATCAAGCGCTTGCAGTCGCAATCAAGGAATACGGCTACAGGCTGTAAGGCCGGATCTATCCTCCGGGGACCGGAAAGGGAGACGTTCCGACGGTTTAGTACCGATAAGTCGGCTTGTGCCCGGCGATGGGCCGTTCGATCAGGATTCCTCCTAGTAAGCGCCGTCCGGTGAAACTAGCGATGCTCGGCCCGGCCACCGGCCAACTCGCGTAACGTCGGCAGAGCGGAAAGGCGCCTGCCGGGCCGATCCACGGGAACAGCGCGCGCAGAGCGGCGCCGCGAAGGGCGGCCCTTATTGACTTCGCGCGGCGTGCGCTTCATGGTGCCGCGTCGAAACTGGGGCACGGATTCCTCGACGGAAGCGGCGCACAGCACGCGTGGTCGAGAAAATCGGTGGGCGCGGCGAATCTAGCCGCCGTTGTTAGCCGCCGATCGCGTACATAGGCCGGGGCGGCGCGACGAAACGCGACGTATTGATCTCGTGCCCCTCCCACTTGCCGGCGACGTTGCGGCGAATCAGCGCGGCGATCTCCGCGTCGGGCGCTCCGCCGCGCAGCATATCCTTGACGTCGTCTTCCTCGATCGCGAACAGGCAATAGCGCAGCTTGCCATCCGCCGTAAGGCGCAGGCGATTGCAATTCATGCAAAACGGACGGGTCACTGAGGCGATGAAGCCGACTCGCCCGATGCCGTCGGCGAATTGATATTCCAGAGCCGGCGCGCGCGGGTCGGCATCCGGGATGGGCACCAGCGGCGCGATCTCCCGCGAGATGGTCTCGATGATCTCGCCTGCCGACAGAACTTTGCCGCGGTCCCAGAGCTGCTGCGCATCAAGCGGCATGAACTCGATGAAGCGCACTTCGAACCCGTGCTCGCGGCCGAAGCGCGCCAGGGGCACGATGTCCGGCTCCACCAGGTTCTTCACCGCTACGGCGTTCAGCTTGATGGGGCCAAACCCCAACCGTTTGGCTACGGCGATGCCTGCGAGCACTTTGTCCAACTCATCGCGGCGCGAGATCTGGCTGAAGCGGCGGCGGTCGAGCGTATCCAGGTGCACGTTGAGCCGCCGCAAACCGGCCGCGTACAGCGGTTCGGCAAGCTCCGCCAGTTGTACGCCGTTGGTGGTGAGGGCCAGATCGCGGATGCCCGGAATCGCGGCCAGGCGCCGGATGAGGACAGGCAGATCCCGCCGCACCAGAGGCTCGCCGCCCGTCACGCGCACCTTATAAACTCCCAGTCCGGCGGCGATGCGCACAAAGCGTTCGATCTCTTCGAAGCTCAGGATCTGGTCGCGCGCGACAAATTTGACGCCTTCCTCCGGCATGCAATAAAAGCAGCGGATGTTGCAGCGGTCGGTGACACTGATGCGCAGACTGGTATGCACGCGGCCGAACGAGTCGATCAGTGGCAGTGTGTTCACGCGCAGCGTCCCGGTGTTTTCATCTTATCAGACGCGGCTGAAGCGTCTTGGCGGCGGTGCTGGGAGCCTGCCCCACGCCGGCGCCGAGGCCGGACCCGCTAGCGGAGGGCTTCGTTTTGGCGATCTCATGTTGCATGCAGTAACATTACGTTACGTCCCGTTAGATGGACTGCGCCCTTTTTTTGGGTCAGCCGGGAGATGCAACGGCTGCTGCTCTGGATGCTGTCCTCACCCTTGCGCCTGCATCCGGGCTGCGGTGAAAATTGGCTTGCGTTTGAGCTTCTGTTGAAAACAAGGGCCGGATTGGCTTCGATTGGTACTTTGCTCTTTGGGTTCGTCCCTGTAATGCTCAGTTAGATTTCGAAGGTTGGTCTGCATTGGAGTGACTCGGTTGTGGGTAGCGGACGTCGCTTTACCCGACACGAGAATAGCACGCGGTTTGCCGGAGTCCGGTGTAATCCGCCTGCTTAGCGATTGTTCTCAGTCGATTAGCGGGAAACGAACTTGTGTAAACGGCTCATGGCTTGCGGCCACAGGCGCGATATGGAGAGACGCGCGGTAGCTCGCGTTGGGCGGCTTGAGACGCTGCTATGAACCTTTCCAGATTACTCCCCATGAGTCGGCAAGCATCCTTCAGATGAGATCCCGCTTCGGCCAGCCCAAATCCGAATCGATCGAATCGATCCCGTGAAACGCCGTGGCGTGAAGCTAGTGATGCTCGGCCTGGTCATCGGCCAGCGGGCGTAAGGTCGGCAGACCGGAAACCGGCATGCTGGGCCGATCGACGGGAACAGCGAGGAAGTCCTGTTTGAGCGCCAATGCGAACACAGGCGTAGCGGGAATGCTCATCTTAGGGCTCATGGGCGCTTATGGAGGGTAGCCCTGCGAGCCTGCCCCACTAGGACCCACTCCGTTTGCTCCCGAAGTGACGCGCAGGAAGGGAAAGACGCGTTGGCGGGCGTTGGCGGCCTGCGAGGCCGGGCCCGGAGGGCACCCCGGCTGCGAGCCTGCCCCACTAGGACTGGGAGAGATGCAGGAACAGCGCGCGCAGGGCGGCGCCGCGGTGGCTGACCATGATCTTACGCTCCGGGGCGGCTTCGCCGAACGAGCATTCGAACGGCGGATAGTAGAACAGCGGATCGTAGCCGAATCCGTGCGGCCCGCGCGGCTCTTCCAGAATCTGCCCTTCGACCGCGCCGCGAAATGTGCGGAGCAAGCGCCCGCCATCGGCCAGCGCAATCACGCAAACGAATCGCGCGGAGCGGCCGCGAACGCCGCGCATTCTGTCGAGCAGCAGTTGGTTGTTGGCCTGGTCGGTGGCCTCGGGTCCGGCGAACCGCGCGGAGTAGACGCCGGGCGCGCCGCGTAGCGCATCGACCTCCAGACCGGAATCGTCGGCGAACAGCAGCCCTGGCGCATTGCGGCCGTAATACTCCGCCTTCAGGATGGCGTTGGCTTCGAACGTGGTTCCGGTTTCGTCACAGAGCGGCATGGCGGCGAGCCCCGGCACGGTATCCACCTGGATACCGGCCTGCTCCGCCGCCAGCCGGAATTCGCGCAGTTTTCCGGGATTGCCGGTAGCGCAGTGGACGGTCACGCGAGGCGGACCGCGCGCTTCTGAATTTCGACCAACTGGGCGATGCCGCCGCGCGCCAGCGCCAGCATGCGCGCCATCTGCTCATCGTCGAACGCGTGGCGCTCTGCGGTGGCCTGTACTTCCACGAAGCGTCCCGAGCCGGTCATGACCACGTTCATGTCGACGGCGGCCTGCGAGTCTTCTTCGTAACACAGGTCGATCATGGGCTCCCCGCCCAGAATGCCCACACTGGTGGCGGCCACATAGTCGATCAAGGGCAGGCGCTTGATCATGCCGTACCTGACGCACTGCTGGAGAGCCAGGGCCAGGGCCACGAACGCTCCCGTGACGGATGCCGTGCGGGTGCCACCATCGGCCTGCACGACGTCGCAATCGAGGGTGACGGTGCGCTCGCCGAGCAACGCCGTGTCCACCACAGCGCGCAACGAACGGCCGATCAGGCGCTGGATTTCGTGGGTGCGGCCGGAAGGGCGGCCCTTATTGACTTCGCGCGGCGTGCGCTTCATGGTGGCGCGCGGCAGCATGGAGTATTCCGCGGTGACCCATCCCTTGCCGCTTCCGCGCAGAAACTGTGGCACGGATTCCTCGACGGAAGCGGCGCACAGCACGCGCGTATTGCCCACCGCGATCAAGGTGGATCCTTCCGCGGTCTGCAGGAAACCGGAGGTGATTTCGACCGGACGCATCTGGTCGGGCGCGCGGTTGTCAGTTCGCATATTTCATCACGAAATAAAGAAAGAAGAGCACGAGAATGAAGCCCGAACCCAGCAGGATCACGCACGGAAGGCCACCCTGCGGCGCGGCGCGGCTCTTGGATTTGGGTTTTGCGAGTTTGAACTTCGCCATCCTAAACGGCCATCGTATAGCGCATCATACAGCGCATCATAATAGCGATGGTAGCATCCAGCGGATTGGCGCCGGGTGTGCCAGAATGTGTTGCATGAAACGCCGCTATTGGATTGTGGCCGCGCTGGTATGGAGCGCCTGCGGCCAGCCTGCCCGCAGCGCCCGAAGCCTGCTACCGGGCAGTGTGGGCGGAACGTGGCAGAGGAAGTCGCTACGCGATTTACCGCCGCCGAAGGCGGGCGTGGTGCGCGCATTCGAAGCCGGATACGAGGGCAGCGGGAAGCTTACGGTGGATCTGTACGAAACGAAAGCTTCGGGCACGGCGTTCGAGATGACGCAGCATTGGAGAGCGTCGGCGGACACGGTGTTCTTCGATAAGGGCAGGTACTTCGTGGTGGTTAAGTGGGAGCAGGCGGACCGGCAGGCGCTCACCGCGTTCGTGCGCGGGCTGCAGAAGGAGTTGGAGGAATGATGCCAGGAGGCTCACGCGCACCTGTCCAGTTGCGGACGACGAGTTTCGATTTCGGACAAAAGAAGTTTGCCCGCCAAGCCGAGTTATGCGCGTAGCCACGGTTGGGGCGTTGTTCCGTCAGTGGTTTGGCTGAAGACGGCTCGAACTGGAACGCGACGTGCGAGGACACCGGGGCGATGAACGCGAACCGATTTGCAAGCCTCTTGACGATGGCAGCCTGTCTAGGCCCGCTGCTGCATGCCCAGAAAGGTTTTTGGGACAGTCCCGACGCCTACCTGGGGCAGACTCGCCCGTCCGACATACCGAAGATCTTTGCGCCAGGGCTATTGGCGGACAGCGGCACTTTTGTCATGGGCCGAATCGCGTTTTCAGAGGACGGCAAGGAGATCTACTATACCCAGAATGACTCGTGGAACAGCGGAGAGCACGCCCGAATCAAATCCGTCAGATATGCGGAACACCGCTGGGGCAAGCCTATCGTGGTCAACGAACAATTCATCACACCGACGCTGTCTCTGGACGGCCAAGTAATGTATATGAGGAAAGCCAACATGAAAAATGTGTGGCAATCGCACCGCGCCGGCGGTGGCTGGAGTACACCCACGCCATTCATTGAGAAGGGCTTCGGAGTTTACGACTTCATGCCCACGGCTAGCGGCAATTACTACGTTGGCAGCGATCCCGGCCCGGAGGATGTCAAGTACGGCAGCACTTACGTATTCAGCCTGCGGACGATTTCCGATGGCAACGTGAGTGTCAAGAGCCTGGGCCGCCCGCTAAACGGGCCTGGATTCAATGGGGACTTCTTCGTAGCGCCGGATGAATCATACATAATCGTGAGCGCCAACGAGACCAAAGACTACGAGTCCGAACTGTACATCTCCTTTCGTAAGGCCGATGCGACATGGACTGTACCCGTAAGCCTCGGGCCGCTAATCAATAACGGCCTGGCGCATCGCTGGGGACAATACGTCACACCGGACCAAAAATACCTCTTCTATTCGCATGGCACGAGCGAGAAGGACTGTGCGATCTACTGGGTCCGTTTTGACAAGCTCCTGGCGAGGCCGAAGCCCAAGCGACCTTGAGTGAATGTGTTATTGAGTCTCGCAGAATACGGTGACAGCCTTTTGTGGGGCGGGCAATCCTGCCCAATGCCACTTACTTTTCCCACAAACTGCAATTCTGCATAATTTGTGGGGCGGACCTCCAGGTCTGCGCGGGTCCTCATCACCCGACGTGACCCGCTCTTCGCACAGCCAAATCAGCCATATCCGAGCACGAGTAGGCCGGCGTGGACGCCGGCCGCAGGACTGGAGTCCTGCCCCACTATCAATGCAGATGCGCGGTTTTGAGAAAAGTAAGTGGCATTGGGCAATTCTGCCCGCAGCCGGCTTTTAGCCGGCTAGCCGCCTGAAAGGCGTCCCCTGAGGGGGCCCCAGGCCAAGATTGGCCGCCCTCCAGTCGTAGCGAAGCTGAGCAGCGTTCTGTAACCGTAAATATGCGAGACTCATCAGCTCGCGTAGCCTCAGCCCCACCAGGTTTCGCCCGGCGCCAGGTGTGCGCGGGCCACGTCCGCATTCAGTTCGATACCGTAGCCGGGCTTGTCCTGAATGGTGAGATAGCCGTTTTCCCAAATGGGCCCTTCGTGGACCACCAGGCTGGGCCACCAATCGACGTAGTTCGCCAGTTCGTGGATGCGGAAGTTGCGCATGGAGGCGGCCGCGTGCGCGGACGCGATGGTACCCACGGGGCTGGCGGGATTGTGGGCCGCCGTCCAGATCTAATAGTTGTCGGCCAGATCGGAGATGCGCTTGGATTCGAGCAGCCCGCCGGACTTCGGCACATCGATATGCACCCCGTCGCAGCCTTGCAGCTCGATCAGCTTCAGGAAGCCCTGCCGCGTGTAGAGGTTCTCTCCCGTGCAGATAGGCACGGGCGATTCGCGCCTGACGAAGGCCATGGCTTCGGGGTTCTCGGGCGGCACGGGATCCTCCAGCCACATGGGCCGGACCTTCTCCAGGGCCTTGGCGAGATCGATGGCGTCGCGCGTGTCGAAGCGCCAGTGTACGTCGATGGCGAACTCGCCATCGGGTCCCAGTTCTTCGCGCACGACTTCCATCAACCGCACGATTTGCCGGATATCGCCGGCTTTCAGTTGGCGTGTATACGGGTCGTGACCGGGCTCCTGGTTTTGCGGGTCGAGGGCACGCGGAATGCCGTCGCCTTGAAACTTGAACGCAGTCCAGCCCCATCGCTCGGCGCGCGCCTGCTGCACCAAGTCGCGCCAGGCGGCGGGGTCTTCGACGTGCTGCTTCGGAAGTTGCATGGTGCGATAGAAGCGCACGCGATCGCGGAAACGGCCGCCGAGCAGGTTCACGGTGGGGGTTTCGAGGATGCGCCCGGCGAGGTCCCACAGAGCGATTTCGACGCCGCTGGCGGCTTCCACCGTGACGCCGCCGATGGCTCCGGCGCCGCCGTTGCGCATCAGGATTTTGGTGTACAGCTTGTCCACATTCAAGGGGTCTTCGCCGACGAGCAGCGGCTGGAAGATCCTGGCGACGACGTCTTTGACACCGGGGCCCCAATAGGCTTCGCCGATACCGTAGAGGCCGGCGTCGGTTTCAACCTTGATCAGATTCCAGTCCCAAGTGCCGCGGATAATCATGCATTTGACGTCCGTGATCTTGACCTTGCGCCGCAGGGCCGCGGCGAGCCGTGAGTATGGGGCCGGGAACAGCGGCGCGGCTGCCAGGGCGGAAAGCTGCAGAAAACGGCGGCGATCGAGGGCACGCATGGCACGATTTATAGCACACCTCCGATGTGGTTAAACCGGCAAGGGCGGCAAATGCCCCATTTGACACACCTGCCGAGATATAATCGGTTCTATTCAAACGCCTCTGCAAACAGCCAGCGCATGCTTCCCAACCGTTATAAAGGCAAGCTGATCGTGGTGGAAGGGATTGAGGGGTCCGGCAAGCGAACCCAGATTTCCCTGCTCGCTCAATGGCTGCGCGCGCAGGGCTACGCGGTGGCGTTTCGCAAATGGAATTCCTCGCCGCCGGTGCAGGAAACCATCGAGCGCGGCATAGCGAATGGTTCGTTCACTCCCACCACGTTCAGCCTGATTCAGGCGACCGATTTTGCGGACCGCATGGAGAGCTATATCCTTCCGCTGATCAAAGCCGGTGCGCTGGTGTGCGCGGATGGCTACGCCTATACCGCATTCGCGCGCGACGTGGCCCGCGGCGCGGGCCGCCAGTGGGTGCGCAGTCTTTATAGTTATGCGCTACGCCCCAGCCTGACGCTCTACGTTCGCGTTCCGCTGGAGGTCGCCATCAGCCGGCTTAGCGGCAACCTGGACGAGAGCTCCCGGGAAGTCCAGAGCCGCATGATGGACGAGTACGAAGCCATGGCCGCGGAAATGGAATTCCATGTCGTTGACGGCACGCTGCCAATAGAAGACCAACAGCGGCGGATACGGGAGACGGTGGTGGACTGTCTGGGTGAGGTACTGCGCACCCGTGTTTTGCGGAGCACGCCAAGGGGAAGCCAAAGGGGAGGCAATGGTATCTCGCCAGCCGCTGCAGTCTTATAGCGAGCCGCTGCCGGGCTTGGAAGCTACGGCGCTGGGCGGCACGCTGATCGTGATCGAAGGCCCGGACGCGGTGGGCCGGTCCACGCAGGTGGCACAATTGCGGCGCTGGCTGGAGCAGGAAGGCCACGCGCTGCTGCCTGCCGATTCGCCAAACAGGTCCCGTTCAGGGCTGGCCGGCAAGGGTCTCCAGGACGCCAGAAGCAGCAACACGCTGGGGCCCGTGACCATGACATTGTTCCACGCCACGGATTTCGCGGACCGTTTGGAGAACGAGATCGTCCCCGCGCTACGGGCGGGCCTGGTGGTATTGACGGACAGTTACGTTTTTTCGATCATGGCGCGGGCGCTGGCGCGCGGCGAAGACCGCAAGTGGATCGAAGAGGTGGCCGGGTTCGCACTGGTCCCGCATGCCGTGTATTACCTGCGCGCGCGGGTGGGCGATTTGGTCTCGCGCGTGGTGCTGGGGCGCGGGTCCTTCGATTACTGGGAGAGCGGCATGGATCTGCGGTTCGGCGCCGATAAATACCAGAGCTTCGTGCGCTATCAGCGCCGTTTGATCCAGGGGCTGGACTCCCTGGCGGGGCCCTATAACTTTACGACGGTGGACGCCACGCAGCCGGCGGATGCGATCTTTCGCGAGCTGCAAGGGCACATCTCGGCGCTGCCTTTCCGCAGTACGGACCGGGCGAAGGCGCCGCCTGCCAAGGGCGCTGGCAGGCGCGCCGCACGGCAGGCTACCATCGAGTAATGGAGATCTATATCCTGCGCCACGGGATCGCGGAGGAGGCCGAGGCGGGTGTACCGGACGCGGAGCGCGCGCTGACCGACGTGGGCCGTGAGAAGCTGCACGCGGTACTCGAACGGGCCCGCCACGGCGGTGTGAAGCCATCGCTGATTCTGACCAGCCCGTACCGGAGGGCGCTCGAGACCGCGCACATGGCCGCGCAGGTACTCGGGTGCAATAAGATAGTAGAGAGCGAGATCCTGGCGCCCAGTTCCGCACCGAAGGCCGTCTGGGATGCGATTTGCGCGCGCCGCCGCGAGCCTGCCCTGCTGATCGCCGGACACGAACCACTGCTGGGGATGACCGTGGGGTATTTGCTGGGGACGCCCGCGCTGCAGGTGGATTTGAAGAAGGCCGCACTGGTGCGGATCGACCAGGAGAGCTTCGGCGGTTCCCCGCGCGGCATCTTGAAATGGATGTTGACGCCGCGATTGGTTTAAGTCACAAGTCTTATGAAAATTCAGAAAGCTACTACCCGCTACGAACAGTGGCTCGCCAAGGAACTCACTATCGTCCCCACAGATCTGCAGCAGAAACACGAGCAGATGTCGGCGGCCCTATTCCCATTCATGCGCGCGACCTACTACCGCTGGGCGCAAGTTTGGCCGGAGGTCTGCGCCGATCTGGCAACAGCGCCGGTAGTGCTGGGCGTGGGCGATCTGCACGTCGAGAATTTCGGGACATGGCGCGATTCCGAAGGCCGCCTGATCTGGGGTATCAACGATTTCGACGAGACCTGGTGGCTGCCGTATACACACGACCTGGTTCGCCTGGCTGCCAGCGCGCACATTGCCATTTCGGAGAATCACCTGGCGCTCGATATGAAAGCCGCGGCGCAAGCCATCCTGGATGGCTATGCGGAATCGCTGGCGTCCGGCGGGCGTCCCTTCGTGCTGGCCGAGCATCACCCCCTGCTGCGCGAAATGGCGGTGCACCGGCTGAAGGAGGTTTGCGGTTTCTGGGAGAAGCTCGAAAAATGCCAGGCGGTGAAAGGCAAGCTTCCGGATGGGGCGGCTAAGGGCATAGCGCGTATGCTGCCCGACCCTGCGGTTCCGCGGCGGAATGTGCACCGTGTGGCGGGGTTGGGCAGCCTAGGACGCCAGCGTTTCGTGGCCCTGGCCAAGTGGCACTCCAGCAACATCGCGCGCGAGGCCAAAGCCATGGCTCCTTCGGCATGCTGGTTCGCCGCGGGCTGCAAGGGTTCCGCGCGGCTGCTGTATCAGCAGATCCTGGATACCGCGGTGCGCTGCTGCGATCCCTATGTGAAGCAGAAGGGTAAGTGGATCATACGCCGGCTGGCGCCGGATTGCTCGCGCATCGAGCTGTCCGAGCTACCCAAGGAGCGGTCCGAGATGGTGCTGCTGCACGCCATGGGGTTCGAAACAGGCAACGTGCATCTGGGCAGCAAGAACGCCCGCGCTATTCTGGCCGATCTGAAGAAGCGCGGCGCCGACTGGTTGCCGAGGGCCGCCGAAGATATGCTGAAAGCCGTGAGCCAGGATTGGAATGAGTGGCGCAAATCGCATCCGGCGGCGTAGGTCCCATTTAGGTGCAATACTGTTCACTTTGGTGGGGCAGACCATCGCCTTTCGTGGTCTGCCGCCTTCGCGAGCGCTGGCAGACGACATAAAGCGATCGTCTGCCCCACCGAAATGGCGTAAACAGTATTGTCACTTAGGTGCGCTCAAGCGCGATGGCGTCCACCAGGCCGTCGACGGTGAACACCGACGCCTCGACCGTCACCTCAATCCCCAAATCGCGCGCGGTGGCGGAGGTGACCGGACCGATGGAGGCCGCCTTCACGCCGGCCACAGCCTCCGCGCCGGCCACAGCCACCAGGTTCCGGACGGTGGACGAACTGGTGAACGTGACCCAGTCCGGCTTCCGGTCCGCACCGAAAATCGCGGCGGCCGCGACGCGCGCGCCATCGGGAACGGCCGTGCGGTAGGCTTCCACAACCTCTACCACCGCACCGCGCCGCTTCAGTTCGATGGGGACCAGATCGCGGGCCACGGCGGCGCGCGGCAGCAGGATACGCTGGCCCGCCAGATCATACGCGGCGAAAGCGGCCAGCATCCCTTCGGCTACGTAATCCTTGCCCATCAAATCCACCTTCAGGTGTAAAGCCGCGAGAGCGGCGCGAGTGGCGGGACCGATCGCGCAGATGCGCGCACGCAACGCGCGCAGGTCCACGGCGGAGCGATCCAGGCGTTCCAGGAAAAATCGCACGCCGTTGGCGCTGGTGAAGATCAGCCAGTCGTACGCGCCAAGGTTGCCGATGGCCCGGTCGAGCGGGCCGTAATCGAGCGCGGGCAATATCTCGATCGCCGGCAGTTCGATCACCTCCGCGCCCAGCGCGCGCAGCCTGGAAGAGAGCGCTTCGGCCTGGCCGCGGGCGCGTGTGACCACGATGCGCTGGCCGAACAAGGGCAGGCGCTCGAACCAATTGAGCTTGTCGCGCAGCCCCACAACTTCGCCGATGATAATGGTCGCGGGCGGTTTCAGGTCGTGCTGGTGGATCAACCCGGGCAGCGAGGCCAGCGTTCCGGCCAGGGTCTGTTGATCCGGCCGCGTCCCCCAGCGCACGGCCATGGCGGGCGTTTCGGCGGGGCGGCCGTTGGCTATCAGCGCGCGCGCGATTTCATCGAAGGCGAAGATGCCCATGAAGATGACCAGCGTCTCCGTAGTACCGATCTTGCTCCAATCGATGCCCTCGGCGTCGTGGCCGGTCACGAACGTCACCACTTTGGTGTGCTCGCGATGCGTGAGCGGCACTCCGGTATATGCCGCAATACCGAGCGGCGAGGTGACTCCCGGCACGATTTCGAAGGCCACGCCCGCGGCGGCCAGCGCTTCGGCTTCTTCCCCGCCCCGCCCGAAGATGAACGGATCGCCGCCCTTCAGCCGCACCACATTCAGGCCCTGCCGCGCGCGCTCGATCAGCATGGCGCAGATCTCTTCCTGGCTGAAGGCGTGCACGGATTTCTTCTTGCCGACATAGATGCGCTCGGCCTGCGCGGGCGCCAGATCGAGCAGCGCGGGGTTGGCCAGGTAGTCGTACAGGACGGAATCCGCGCGTTCCAGCAGGCGGCGACCCTTCAGCGTGATGAGTTCGGGATCGCCCGGCCCGGCGCCTACCAGGTAGACTTTGTTCATCCGTAGACGCTCTCCAGGATGCGGTCGGCGCCCGCTGCCAGCAGCGCTTCC
Organism: Bryobacteraceae bacterium; assembly: GCA_035511215.1. Classification (GTDB taxonomy): domain Bacteria; phylum Acidobacteriota; class Terriglobia; order Bryobacterales; family Bryobacteraceae; genus Bog-159. The sequence continues at coordinate 12,019 of DATKFU010000037.1, forward strand.
CCTAACTCGCGGCCGATGCGCTGGGCGTCCGCGGCGGCGCCTTCGGATTGGTCGCGCACCAGGTCGACGCCATCCGGCGAGACGACTACCGCCTGCAGCGAAAGACGGCTGCCGGCTACGGTGGTGTAGGCGCCGATGGGGACCTGGCAGCCCCCTCCCAGGGCGGCCAGGAGAGCTCGTTCGGCGGTGACGGCCGATTGGGTGGGAGGGTGGTTCAACTGCCGACAGGCCAGGAGGCCCGAGGTACCGGTCTCAATCGCCAGCGCACCTTGACCTACGGCGGGACAGACGACATCGGGTTCCAGGATCTCAGCGATGCGGGCATCCCAACCCAGGCGTTTCAGACCGGCGGCCGCCAGCACGATGGCGTCATACTGGCCTTCATCGAGCTTGCGCAGGCGCGTGTCCAGATTGCCGCGCACCGGCTCGATCCGGAGGTCGGGCCGCACCCTGCGCAACTGCGCCGCGCGCCGCAGCGAGCTGGTGCCCAGCCTGGCGCCCGCAGGCAAGTCCGCCAGCCGCCGGCCTACCAGGGCATCGCGCGGATCTTCCCGCGCCGGAATCGCGGCCAACACCAGGCCCGCAGGTAACTCCGTCGGCAGATCCTTCAGACTGTGTACGGCCAAGTCGGCGCGGCCGTCCAGCAGGGCTTCCTCGATTTCCTTGGTGAACAGGCCTTTTGCGCCTACCTGGGCGAGCGGTACGTCGGTAATCTTGTCGCCGGTGGTTTTGATAATTTCGATGCGGGAGGGGTAGCCCAGGGCGGCCAGTTGCTGTTGGACCCAATGCGCCTGCCAGAGGGCCAGTTGGGATCCGCGCGATGCGATGATTAGCATGATTCAGCTTCCAAAGAGCCGCCTAAAAGGCGGCTGCGGGCAGGATTGCCCGCCCTCCAGTTCTTAGTCATGCAGGTGAAATACCTTGCGAATGGCGGCGATCACCGGCGCGCCGTCGGGCCGCCCTGCCTGCAGCCGCAGCTCCGAGATGGGCCCGTGCGCCACTTTGTTGATGATGCCGCGCGTCAGCATTTCCCAGGCCTCTTCCTGCTCATGCGTCACCGGACCGAACTTGCGCCGCACCTTGTCGATTTCGGCCTGCCGGATGCGCTCCAGCTCCTCCTGCAGGCTGACGATGGTGGGCGCGATTTCCTGCACCTTCAGGCGGGCCATCATGCGCTCCACCTCCTGCGCCACAATCTCCTCAGCGCGCTCAGCCTCCTTCAGCCGCTCGCGCAGGTTGGCGTTGACCACCTCCTGCAAGTCGTCGATGTCGTAGAGGAAGACGTTGTCCAGATCGTTGACCGACGGCTCGATATTCCGCGGCACGGCGATATCGATCAGGAACATGGGCTTGTTGCGGCGCGCGCCGATGACCCGCTGCATTTCGTCCTTATGCAGGATGTAGTGCGGGGCTCCGCTGGAGGCGATCAGGATGTCCACCTCCGGCAGCATGGCGACAAAGCGGCTGTACTCCACGGGCGTGCCCTGGAACAGCCTGGCCATTTCGATGGCGCGCTCGTGGGTGCGATTGGTGACGAAAATGTGCGTGGCGCCGGAGCGGCGCAGGTGCCGGGCGGCCAGCTCCGACATCTTACCCGCGCCCGCAATCATGACCGTGCGGTTGTTCAGCGAGCCGAAAATCTTGCGCGCCAGCTCCACCGCCGCATAGCTTACCGATACCGCCATCTGCCCGACGCCGGTTTCCGAGCGCACGCGCTTGGCCACGCTGAAGGCCCGAGACATCAGGCTGTCCAGCCATCCGCAGAGTGCGCCGCAATCCTTGGCCGCGCCGTACGCAGCCTTGAGCTGGCCGAGAATTTGCGGCTCGCCCA
>DATKFU010000038.1:0-3952 GCA_035511215.1 Bryobacteraceae bacterium
GGAGGGGAAAGGTAAAAATGCTCACCCGCCGGGAAGAAACGGCTCCGCCCTCTAGTTGTTAATCTGCGCAAAGCGGTAAGGTTTGCGCAGGAAATCGAGAGGGCGTGTGATAGGCTATCCTCAGGCTTCCATGGACCCGGCGATCTCCCTGACGGAACAACTCCAGGCATTCTCGAGGGGCGACCGCGAGATGGCAGAGGCGATCCTGCGCGAGATTCTGCCGAAGCTGCATCAGTTGGCCGTGCGTCATTTGCGCAAGGAGCGCTATCTGGCGCCGGTTTCGCCTACCGAGCTAATCAACGAAGTCTGGCTCCGGCACATGCACAAGGGCGGTTGGCACATCAGGAGCCGCGACCATTTCTACGCCATCGCCGGATGCGCCATGCGCCGTGTGCTGGTGGATTTTGCCCGGACCCGCCTGGCGCTCAAGCGCGGCGCGTTTGACGTACCGGTCCTTCTCGACCAGGCCGCCGATGAACAACCCGACCCTGCCAGCGCCAGCCAGATTGTCGAGATCGGGTTGCTGATGGAAAAGATGGGGAAGGCCCGGCCCGAGGCTGTGCAGGTTGTCGACATGCATTATTTCGCGGGCTTCTCTCTTGAGGAGATATCCGAGATCACCGGGCTGAGCTTGCGGCAAGTCCGGCATCGCTGGGAAAAGGGCAGGGATTGGCTGAAGGACCACATGATGCCACGGAAGGATCGCGCGCAGCCGGTTCCGCGAACAGCATCGCGCTCCGCGGACGGCGCGACGAATCGAGGGCTGAACCGGGTAGGTCTGCCGATTGCCCGTAGAGCGGAATAGGATTGCCGCAAGACACGCGCTGCGGCGCGCGGTGGCATGCGCGCGCCGCAGCCACGCATCTTCGCCCTGTACACACGACTGCGCCGCTCGAATATCGGATCGCCGGCGAGTCACCGGTTCCGAGAGAGACGAGCGCGCCGCGCGATGAGGATTGCGCCGAGGCCGAATGCCAGCAGAACGAGAGAAGCAGGCTCTGGCGTGGGAGGCGTCACGGGCGTAGTCTGGCCCCAAACAATATAGGAGCCTACGGGCGAACCCGCCCCAAAGTTGTTCGTGAATTCGGCATCAAAGACGAAGTTGCTACCAGTGCTGGTTAGGTCGAAGCTAGTCGCCGGATCAAACGTTCCCGGCGGCGTGACTGGACCGAGGCAGCCCAGCGTCCCATCTACACATGAACTTGCCGAGCTGGTGGCGGCAATTGAGGGACCGAATGCGCCTAGCAGCGATCGGTCGAATGTGACTGAGCCTACTGCGGTCTGAAACAAGTAGTCCGCTTCCACGATCACGGTGTCAGCGGCGGATGGCCCGCTGGCGCCGTTGCCCTCGTAAGTGACCTGGAATTGGTGGCTGGTCGCAAATCCCCCTCCGTCGCTGTTGTTAGTCGCGCCGAAGGTTCCGTCGACCAGGTACATGTCGCCATCTGGCAAGGTAACCGTGAAGTCCACGGACACACTGGCGGTAGAATTAAAGGCGAGCGCCGGAGGTGGACAGCTGGCGTTTTCACAGACGCCGTTTACGGCAACCCCGATACTGCTTGCATGTAGCGCGCCAGTGAGGGCAAGAAAGACAAAGCAAATGACACTGGGATACATCGAACCATTCCCCAAAAATTTGACTTTACCCTTATATTTGGGAGCAATGCAGTGTCGGGCGTTGATTGAGGCGTAAGACGCCAAATGCATTGAGACTAAGGCTGCGTTTTTTTGAGTTGGCATCGGAGATTAGTTCCTTCCTTCTTGTTAGTCTGCGCAAATGAGTGAGCTTCGGGCCAAAGAAAGAAGAGTCCGTAGTGCGAGATGCGCCGGTGGTTTGCCTAACTATACCTAAGCCCGCCCGAGATATCCGAAGTCACCGGCCTGCGGTTGCGGCGGGTCCGGCATCGCTGGGAGAAGGGCAGGGATTGGCTGAAAGACTACGTGGCGCCGCGGATAGATCGCGCGCAATCGGTTCCGCGAACAGCATCGCGCTCTGGGGACGGCGCGACGGGTCGAACTCGAGCGCCGAGCCGAGCAGGTTTACAGATTGCCCGGAGAGCGGAACCGGCAGGCCGCGGACCAGTTCGCGGACACGGTCCGGCAGGTCCATCGCGGCATCCGGCAACAGTGCGGACAGCCGCTGCCCCGTCAACATTTCCAGCAGGATTTTCGCCAGGCTGTATACGTCGCTGGCCGGCGTGGCGAAGCCGATGGCCTGCTCCGGCGCCATGTAGTAGATGGTTCCTGCCGCGCGCGACAATCCGTGGATGGTCTGGTCCGGCTCCTTGACGATGGCGATTGAAAAATCGATCAGCACCAGCTCGCTGCCCGAAGGGCTGTCTCGCCGGAGCATGAGGTTTTCGGGTTTCAGATCGCGGTGATAAATGCCGCGCGCGTGAATCTGATCCAGAGCGCCGGCCGCCTGCCGCAGAAGGCTGGCGGCGCGCCAAGCAGTCAACGGTCCGGCTTTAAGAAGATCCCGCAGCGTGCCGCCTTCGATGAACTCCATCACCAGGTATGGCGCCGCGGCCGGCGTGAGGCCATGGCCGTAAATGGAGACCACGGACGGGTGATGGATTTGCTCCAGCGCGGAGACCTCCTGCTGGAATCTGTGAGTCAACCACTTCTCGTCGATCGCCTCATCGCGGAAAATCTTGATGGCGCATACTGTGCCGGCGCGGCGCAGATCGCGGCCCTTCACCACGGAGGCGAACCCGCCGCGCGCCACCAGATCGAGGACTTCGTAACGCCCGTCGAGCGTTGTGCCCAGCCACTGCGATTCGGGCGAAAGCGCGGCCACACGCCAGTCCGCGAGATCGGGCAAGCTGGTGTTGGCTCTGGCATGCCGCTTCCTGCGCCACGCGGCGCCACCGGCTGCGCCGCCAAGACCGATCCCGGCAAAGCCCAATATGGCCGGCCATGAAAACCACCAGGGCCGCAGCACGCCGATCGACCGGCGCAGGGTCTGGGACCATTGACCCAGACTGAACCGGCTCTCGATTTCCAGCGTGTGCGTTCCCCAGGAGGGCGCACCCAAATCCAGGTCGAGAGCTTGCGACTCATGCCACCGCTGCTCCGGGAGCAGGCGGTAGCGAACGCGCAGCGCGTCGCGCCGTTCGAACTGCAGCGACCCGATGTGGGCTGCCAGCTTCTTTCCGTTGGGCAGCTCATGGAACGTTTCCGCGAGTGTTGGCGGCCCTCCATTCACCGAGAATGCGGACAGAAAAACCGGAGGGGGATCGGCTGGATGAACCAGATCGGGCGGTGGAGAAAAATGCACGATGCTCGCATCGGCAGCCCACCACACGGATCCATCCGTATCGGTGAAGAACGAGTCGTGGTTTGCGTCCACGTCCGTCAATTCGTCAATTTCGTTCAGATGCAGCCAGACGCCCGCCTCCACCTGGGCGGGGTCGGCGACGAAGATACCGTCCTTGGATCCTCGCCACACCCAGCCGCGAGTGTCCACGCCGAGGAAATAGCTCGTGGCAGTCCGGAACTGCCGGACGGTCGCTTCGTTGCCTGCGGGATGAACCAGTACGGACGCGCTCAATCCGGAGTAGTCGAGCCACGCATCGCCGTTGGCTTGGAAAGCGAGTGATATGCATGCGCGGTGCGGCAGGTATGCGCTACTGGCGATCTGCCGCCAACCTCCAGTTTCCTTGCGGATCAGGCCTCCCGCATAACAGGCCCAGAGATCGCCCGTGAATCTGTCGAGGGAGATATGGGCCTCGGATGGCCGGTCGTCGGGCAGCTTCTCCGGATCGAGCGAAAGAACGCTGCCTCTTTTCAGAACACGGTAGATGCGAGTGCCGGAGAGCCAGATCTTACCATCGCTGGTGCGTGCGAGTGTCGCTGCCTCGCTGCCCTGTGCCGAGGGAGTGCGCGCCGCCAGGCTTCCGTCCGCCGAAAGCTCGATGACCCCTTCGCCGGAGACGGCCGCGTAGATGTT
>DATKFU010000039.1:0-21326 GCA_035511215.1 Bryobacteraceae bacterium
GGGGCATCCTCACGGCTCGCGGGAGCCAGGCCGGCGCGACCCTCGGTTCCATAGACGCCTTCTTCGCCGCCACGGCGGAAGCCCGCCGCCTCACCCTGGTCACGCGCAACACAAAGGACTTCGCCACCATTGGAATACCCCTCGTCAACCCCTGGCTCTCTCCTCCCTCAATTTGACGTGACCTCCGCACTCCGCTACACTGGATCGTCAGCTCTATTTCGGCTTTAACTCCAGCTAACCAGGAACTACGATTTCTCACAACGGACGGGACGGGCATGCAGCGACAGATTTTCACATCGGAATCCGTAACAGAAGGGCATCCGGACAAGATCGCGGATCAGATTTCGGACGCAGTGCTAGATGCGGTCATGGCACAGGATCCGTTAGGCCGCGTGGCTTGCGAAGTGCTGGTCACCACCGGCATCTGCATTGTGGCGGGGGAAATCACCACCACCTGTTATGTAGACGTGCCGCGGGTGGCGCGGAACACCATCGAGCATATCGGATACACCGATGCGTTGTGGGGCTTCGACAGTAATACTTGCGGCGTGCTGAACGCCATCCAGTCGCAGTCGCCTGATATCGCCATGGGCGTGGATACGGGCGGCGCGGGCGATCAGGGCATGATGTTCGGCTATGCCTGCAACGAGACCGACGAGTTGATGCCCCTCCCCATCATGATGGCCCACAAGCTGGTGCGGCAGCTTTCCCACGCGCGCCGCGCGGGCATTCTGGATTTCCTTCGTCCGGACGGCAAGAGCCAGGTGAGCGTGGAATATGTCGACGGCGCGCCCAAGCGTATCGACGCGGTAGTAGTCTCCACGCAGCACAGCGACTCGGTTTCCATCGAGACTCTGCGGGCCGAAGTGAAGAAACACGTCATCGACCCGGTCATTCCGCCGGATATGGTGGATTCGGGCACCAGCTATCACATCAATCCCACCGGGCGCTTCGTGATCGGCGGGCCGCACGGCGACACCGGGCTTACCGGGCGCAAGATCATCGTGGACACCTACGGCGGTATGGGCCGCCACGGCGGCGGCGCATTCTCGGGCAAGGATCCGACCAAGGTGGATCGCTCGGCGTGCTACATGGCTCGTTATATCGCGAAGAACGTAGTCGCGGCAGGCTTGGCCAGCCGTTGCGAAGTGCAACTGGCATACGCCATCGGCGTGGCCGAACCGGTCTCCGTGATGGCCAACACCTTCGGCACCGGCATCGTTCCGGAAGACCGGATTACCACGCTGATTCGCGCGCATTTCCCGCTCACGCCGCGCGGCATCATCGATCATCTGCGGCTGCGGCGGCCCATCTACCGCACCACAGCGGCATTCGGCCATTTTGGCCGCACCGAAGAAAGCTTCACCTGGGAAGCTACCGACAAGATGGAAGTGTTGCGCGACGAAGCCGTGGCCCACGCCGCAGTCCGCTAGCTGTGGGGCAGGCCATCGTTGTTGGTGGCCTGCCTAGTTCGAACACAGTGCGCAGACGACAAACAACGATCGTCTACGCCACGCGCCGGACATTAGTCTCCGCGGGTCTTTGAGGAACCGCTCTCGGGAGCTGGGGATTTGACTATTCTTCGGAATCTGCCACTGGACCTCCGTTATGCGGCCCGGCAGTTGCGCCGGGCTCCAGTCTTCGCGGCAGTGTCGATTCTCTCGTTGGCGCTCGGCATCGGCGCCACCACAACTGTATTTAGTGTGATCTATGGCGCTTTGATCGATCCTTACCCGTACCGCGGCACGGATCGCATGGTGCGGGTTCGTGTATACGATCAGTCCGGAGGCAGCAACTTCCTCCTTCTGTCCGCCCGGCAGTTTGCGGACTTCAAGAATCTGGACGTGCTGGATGGCGCGGTGGCCATGGACAACTGGGATATGGCCGCGACGGGCGACACTCTCCCGGAATCCGTTCATACCGCGCATCTGTCCACGGATGCGTTCGACTACTTCGGAGTTCCCCCAATTCTTGGCCGGGAGTTTTCGGCTGCCGACGTTCGCGCGGGCGGTCGTGTCGTCGTCCTGGGCCATCCATTCTGGCAGCGCCGCTACGGCGCCAGCCGCGACGCGATCGGGCAGGTGCTGCAACTGGACCGTCAAAACTACACGATCGTCGGCGTGGTCCCGCCGCGATTCCGATGGGGTAATGCAGACGTCTACAAGCCGCTCGAAATGACGTCGGATCCAAACCGGATTTACATTGTGGATGCCCGTCTTAAGACCGGAGTCAGCGAACGCCGGGCGGAAGAGGAAATGCAGCCGTTGCTCGAGCAGTTCGCCAGAGAGACTCCGGATCATTTCCCGCGAGGCTTCCGAGTGCACGTTGCCGGCTTGACGAGCGTGGCCGCCATGCCCTTCAAGGGAACGCTACTCGTTCTATTCGCCGCCGTAGCCGTGCTATTGGCCGTGGGCTGTGCGAATGTCTCCATCTTGTTCCTGGCGCGGGGCACGGCCCGGCTGCGCGAGTTCGCTGTGCGTGCGGCGATTGGCGCGAGCCGCGGACGCCTCGCCGGACAACTCTTCACGGAATCCGTATTGCTGGCGCTAACGGGTGGGGCGTTGGGCGTTACTTTTGCGCTGGAAGGCCTTAAAGTCGTCGTCAATTTATTGCCGGCGGGCACTTTTCCACCCGAAGCCATCATTCGTCCAAACGTGCCTGTACTGGTATTCAGCACGGCCATCGCCCTGGTCACCGGAGTGGTGTTCGGAATCTCGCCTGTGTTACAGTTCTCCGCCCCGCGGCTCAATGAACTGATGCAGTCCGCCGGCCAGCGGACTACGGCCGTCAGCGCCAGCCGGAGAATGCGCGATTCCCTGGTGGCCTCTCAAGTGGCCCTCACCATTCTGCTGCTGGCTGCGGCGGGCAGCGCCGCGCGCGGCTTCCTCGGCGTGTATCAAACGAAGCTAGGCTACGATCCGCACCATGTTCTGACCGCCGGCATCTCGCTGCCCGACGGCAACTACACAACCTACGAAACGCGCGCGGCATTCTACCGCCGGATCCAGGAACGGATCGCGGCACTCGCAGGCGTCCAGTCCGCGGCACTGGCGTTGTTTCCCATACCACCCGTGGAAGACGTCCGCCAGTCGCTCGAAATCATGGGACGGACTCCCGAAAAGGGCCAAACGGTCGACGTGCAGGAAACCACCGGGGAGTATTTCTCCACCCTGCATATCCCCATACTCAAGGGACGCACCTGGTCCCAAACCGAAACCAACCGCGCCGCCCGGGTTGCGGTCGTTAACCGGGAAATGGCTGCACATTTCTGGCCGGGCCGCGATCCCATCGGACAGAAAGTGCGACTGCCGGGCTTTACGGCTTTTACATCGTGGATACTGGCGGCCAAGGGCAGTAACGATTGGCTGGAGGTCGTTGGCGTGGCTGGCGGCACACCCGATCGCGGCCTGCGAGAGCCGGTCGCACCGGCCGTATACGTGCCCTATACACTCCTGATGGGCGATTCCCTGAACCTTGTGATCAGGACGGAAACCGCTCCGTTGGCGATGGTTCACGCGGTTCGCGAACAGGTCCATTCCATCGACCCCGGGCAGCCCGTCACGAACGTACGGACGGCGGAGGATATACTCCGCAGCGAAGGCTGGGCCCGCGAACAATTCGTAGCGTCCTTGTTCCTGGTGTTTGCGGCGCTGGCTCTCACGCTTGCCGCCATCGGGCTATACAGTGTGGTGTCTTATGCCACGGCTCTGCGTTCCCGGGAGTTCGGCATTCGCATGGCCTTGGGCGCGCAGAGAGGCCACGTGATGGAACTGGTCCTTACCTCGGCGGCCAGGACAGTTGGTGGGGGCGTAGCTGTCGGACTGGCGCTTAGCGCCGCATCCAACAGCCTGCTTGCGCGCTGGGTTGCGGGCAGTGTTTACGATCCCCTGATGCTGGCCGCAGTTGTTCTGACGCTGATGGCGGTCGGCGCAGTTGCCGCGTTTCTGCCTGCCCGGCGGGCTGCGAGTTGCGATCCTCTCCGTGCCTTGCGAAGTGAGTGACCAAACCGAAATTGTCATTGCCGGCGGGGGCCTCGCGGGCATCGTAGCCGCCCACGAGTTGCTCACCCGCGGACGCCGCGTCCTGCTGATCGATAAGGACCGCCGCGAGAATTTCGGCGGCTTGGCCAAAGAATCTTTCGGCGGCGTGCATCTGATCGGCACGCCGCACCAGAAGCGGTTGCGCATCCACGATTCGCCGGAACTCGCCTGGCGCGATTGGCAAAGCGTGGCGGACTACGATCCGGCGGACGATTGGCCGCGCGCCTGGGGCCGTTTCTATTGCGAGAATTCCGGCGAATACATCTTTGAATTCCTGGATCGAAACAGGATTACGTTCCTGCCGCTGGTGAACTGGCCAGAGCGCGGCCTCTACGCGCCGGGCAACACTGTGCCTCGCTGGCACATCGTCTGGGGCACCGGTTACGAAATCGTCTACCGGCTGCTGGCCGCGCTGGAGTCGCATCCGCAGCGGCCGAATCTCCAGCTGCTCTTCGATACCGAAGTCTCCGCGATTCAGACCACCGGCGGGCGGCCCACCGGCGTCATCTGCCGCAAAATGGATGACGGCCGCGAGGTCTGCATCGCCGCCGAACACGTGGTCATCGCATCCGGCGGCGTGTGCGGCGGCGACCTCGGTTGCGTGCGAGCAAATTGGTATAAGCCCTGGGGAGATCCGCCCGCGGAACTGCTCAACGGCGCCCACCGTTACGGCGACGGCCTGCTGCATGGCGGAGTCGCCGAGTTGGGCGGCGCCGTGACGCATCTCGACCTGCAGTGGCATTACGCCGCGGGCGTGCATCACCCAGCCAAACGCCGTCCCCACGATGGCTTGAGCCTGGTGCCGCCGCGCTCGGCCCTCTGGTTGAATGCGCGCGGCGAGCGCATCATGCATCCCGGCCCCATGCCCGTTTATGCCGACACGCGGCATCTGGTTGCCAGTGTTCTCGCGCAACCCGGCAAATATTCCTGGCAGGTGATGAACTGGAAAATCGCCATTAAGGAACTGGCGGTTTCCGGCTGCGACTACATGACTGCGTTCCGCTATAAGAAGCGCATCGGGCTGGCCGCCAGTCTGCTGTTCGGCAACAAGGATCTGGTGAATCGCCTGATCCGCGACTGTCCGGACGATATCGTGGTGGCGGATCGTCTCGACGAGCTGATGGAGCGCATGGACCAAAAGAGCCTCTACGGCCTCCGCCTAGATCGCCCGCGGATGGAGGCCACGGTGCGCGCCTGGGACGACATGCTCGACCGCGGCCCGGCCTACTCCAACGACGACCAACTGCGCCGGATCGCGAACGCGCGGCAGTATCGCGGCGATCGCGTCCGCACGTGCAAGTTCCAGAAGATCCTCGATCCCAAGGCGCGCCCGCTGATAGCCATTCGAGAATTCATCTTGAGCCGCAAAAGCCTGGGCGGCATTCAGACCGACCTGCAGTGCCGGGTGCTGCGCGCCGCCGATGGCCAGCCCATTCCGGGCTTGTACGCCGTGGGAGAAGCGGCCGGCTTCGGCGGCGGCGGCATTCACGGCAAAGGATCGCTCGAAGGCACATTTCTGGGCGCCTGCGTTCTCTCCGGCCGTTTGGCCGGCCAGCGCATCGGAAGCTAAACTGAATACGGAATTTTGGGGCGGCCGGCGTCTGAGGCCCGGCATCGCTCACTCGATCCCCAGCGCGATCAAAATAGCCTCCACATCGGCCGCGCGCACAAGCACGTCCGCGCTCATGGCGCCAGGGTTGGGACGCTCGTCGAACGCCTGGAACAGCGCCATCTTGGCGATGGCATAACGTTCGCTCGCGTACAGCGTGCGGCCGTGCCGACCCTCCCAATCCTCCAGCGCCGTGTCGCTCGCCAGAACGGAAACCGCGAGCGATGTTTTGCGGTCCGCGGAAACGTCGAACACATACTCGGTCCCACTGGTGCGGTCGCATTTATAAGGCCGGTGGCCTTCGTAGTAATACTGATAAACGTAACCGCTTTGTCCGGAATAGGTCTTCTGGCGGCGGATCGCAGGCGCTCCGGCGAGCGGCTGCGGCTTGCGTGAAAGCCAGCGATCGAACACCCTTCGATTATCGAGGTACTTCAGTCCTCTTGACAAGTGCGAGTATTGGAGTGACACTATGTATGGAGTCAGCCGGTGATGATTCCGATTTGAGAGTACACCGCGTAGCCGGCTTCCGCTGATGCCGGCAAGGAGGTGCTAATAGAACCGGGCCAGAATGGGGGCGGTCGTTACCCCGGGCAGTAGACAGGCAGTACGAGGAATTCTCGAACAGCCGGATTAGCACGAATTTTGTGCGTCGCGCTCTTGCGCAAATCGGATGGCTGGCAACGAGGTCTTCGGTCTACGAACCGTTGGTCGACCGCCCTTATCGTTTTTTTTCGCTCCTCTAGTATCCGTCCCCGCCGCATCCCGTGTAAACTGAGATGTACTCTTCCTCTCTATGACACCTCTTCCCCGTGAAATCGTCGCCGCCCATAGTCCCGATTCCGACGACGCATTCATGTTCTATGCGCTGGCCACCAAGAAAGTCCGTTCCCCAAAGCTGACCTTTAGGCATATCCTGGAGGACATCGAATCGCTGAATCGCAAAGCGGTCGACGGCTTGTACGACCTCTCCGCAATTTCTTATCACGCATATCCCTACGTAGCCGATAAATATGTGCTGATGGCCAGCGGCTCCAGCATCGGCGACGGCTACGGCCCCATGCTCGTGGCGGCGCGGCCCATCGAACCGGACGAACTAGCCGGCAAGCGCATCGCCGTGCCCGGCAAGCTCACCACAGCCTACCTGGCTTTGAAATTGTTTCAGCCGGATTTCGAAGCCGTGGTCACGCCCTTCGACAAAATCATGCACGCCGTGCGCGAGCGCTCCGTGGAAGCCGGCCTGATCATTCACGAAGGGCAGTTGACCTACGATCGGGAGGGGTTCCACCGTGTGCTCGATCTAGGCCGGTGGTGGAAGGGCAAATACGGCTTGCCGCTGCCGCTGGGAGGCAACGTCCTTCTGCGCACGCTGCCGGACGACATCAAGAGCGAGTGCTGCCGCCTGATGCGCGAGAGCATCCAATACGCCCTGGACAATCGCGATGAGGCGCTCACCTATGCCTTGCAGTTCGCCCGCGACATGGAGACCAGCCTGGCGGAGAAGTTCATCGGCATGTACGTGAATCACTACACCCTGGACGCCGGCGATACAATACCCGCGGCCGTGCAGAAACTGCTCGATCTGGGCCACGATGCCGGTCTCATCCCGCGGCGCGTGCAAGTCGAGTTCGTGCGCTGATTGCTACATTAAAGGCATGGCCTTTCGTCGCGCAACCCTCCTCCTGCTGTGTCTTTCATTCTGTCTGACGGCCCGTGCTCATGCCCAGGATGCCGCCGCATTGCGCCCCAAAGACGTGCGCGACATGGGGAAGGGCGGCGCCGATGCCATTCCCAAACTGGCCGCACTGCTGGCCAACCCGGACTTCGAAGTCCGCCTGGAAGCGGTCAAGCAGATTTCGGAAATCGCCACGCAATACAGTCTCGATCCGTTGATCCAAGCCACCCGCGATAGCGACGCCGAAATCCAGATCCGCACCACCGATGGCCTGGTCAACTTCTACCTGCCCGGTTACTTGAAGACCGGATTCGCCTCTTCCTTGCGCCGCGCGGGGACCAGCATCAAAGGTCACTTTACCGATACCAACGATCAGGTGATCGATCCTTACATTACGCCGCGCGCCGATGTGATCTCCGCGCTGGGCGCGCTGGCGCGTAATGGCGCGACGGTGGAAGCGCGGGCCAACGCGGCGCGTGCTGTCGGCATCCTGCGCGGCAAAGCCGCCATACCCGATCTGGTCCAGGCGATGCATTCCAAGGACACGGCGACCATATACGAGTCGCTGGTGGCCCTGCAGAAAATCCGCGATCCCGAGGCGGCTTCGAGCATCGCGTTCCTGCTGCGCGATCTCGACCCGAAGGTGCAGATCGCCGCCATCGAAACCACCGGCCTGCTGCTGAATAAATCGGCCCTGCCCGACTTGGTGGATGTTCTCAACCATACCCGCGACAGCAAAGTTCGCCGCGCCGCGCTGACCGCCATCGCCATGCTGCCCGCGGAGAGCAGCCGCGAGATTTACGCGCGCTATATCGGGGACAAGGACGACAAGATGCGCGCGGCCGCGGCCGAGGGCTACGCGCGCTTGAAGAATCCCGCCGACCTGCCCATGCTCGCGAAGGCCTATCAGGATGAAGGCAAGACATCCCCGCGGCTCTCGATGGCGTTTGCGCAGGTGATGCTCGGCAAGACGGAAGTCTCCGAATTCAGTCCTCTCCAATTCCTGGTCGATACGCTCAACAGCGCGGCCTATCACGGCGTGGCATACCCGTTCTTGGTGGAATTGGCGCGCGACCCAGGTGTGCGGAAATCGCTGTATACGCCGCTGTTGCAGGGCACCCGGGACGAGAAAATCAACCTGGCGCGCGTGATGGCGCGCAGCGGCGACAAGAGCGATGCGCCCCAGTTAGAGAAGTTGAGCCACGATGCGGATCCCGAAGTGGCGCAGGAAGGATTGCGGGCCTTGCGGAATTTGCAGGCCCGCACCTGAACGGAAAATCTACTTGGCTTTCTTCTGCTTCTGCTGGCCGACGCGCACCTTGAAGTGCGAAATCTTCGACTCCTGGTACGCCTTGTGATCGTGCCGGGAGACTACATCGGCCAGATACTTCTCCACATTGGCGTCTTTCGGGAGCACGGCCATGACAGTGAAACTCTCACCGCAGTCGGGGCAGAAGGGCCGGAAACGCTTGACATTCGGAATTGCCATAACGTTGTTAGTTTAGCATAGTCGGTGCGGCCCACCGCGCACGGGCATAGCGTATTTCTTTTGATCCGCCGCGTTGTACCGTCAGCATAATACGTGAACGCATGACCGAAGTGATCAACTTGCTTCGCACTATCTCCCTGCCCACGAAGGGAGCGAGCGCCAGTGGTTTTTGCTCGAGTAGGGAGATCCTCCGGGGAATTTCATTCCTGTTCCGGACTTGTGACACGCCCGTGGCGTTCAGTGGAGCACGACCGAATCCGTACAGAATTCGTGGATGGCCGAACCTGTGTTCTCGTAGTGGGTCAGTTTGCTTTTGGAGGGCGGCCAATCTTGGCCGCAGCGGCCGTTTTAGGCGGCTTAGCCGGCTGCGGGCAGAATTGCCCGCCCTCCAAAAGCAAACCGACCCACTACCTGTGTTCTGGTCCTAATGCTTCAGGCAGCCCGGTGGCGCATCAACTGGCCGAAATGGAGTGCGACAGACGCGTACGTTTGGCCGGAATCGTCGCTGAATTCAACCTCGTACACGCCCGGCGCCAGGCTCTCGACGACAGTGCCGACCTGTCCCCGCAACAGCCCTTTTTGAGGGATGTCTTCGAGCAGCGCGACCACCAATAGCATCTCTATTTCAGCCATTGCAATCCCCCCTTCAATGTACAAAACAACTGGTCAGCCTCGTTGGCAGGAGTGATCGCGAGCCGCCCGCCCCACTCGAGTCCGAAATCGACGGTATATCGCTCTGTGTTCGTCGCTGTCGCCCGGAGTTGCGCTTCCCTCGCGAGCTGCACGGAGACGCGAGCCTTATGCCGTCCGCGTGGGTGAGCCGGATTGAGGCAGTAATCGCGAAGCTTGGCGATGCCCATGATCGCGAAATCGCCGATCGGCAGCTTAATCTGGGATGACATAAGCAGAGACTTGCCAACAAAACCGTTGGCAACGCATTTGTTGGCAGATAGCTCACGAAGCAGCCAGCGTCCCCACCCCCGCCGCCACCTCCGCCAACGCGGCCAGCGCCATCTCGCACCCCTCCCTATCCACGTCGTAATGCGTGACCAACCGCATCACCGTGGCATTGATTGGGTCGATCAGCACGCCCCGCTCCTTCAATCGCGAGCTGATCTCCGCCGACGGCAGCCCCGTGCCGCTCACATCGAAAATCACGATATTGGTCTGCACCTTGGCCGGATCGATCGCAATTCCGGGAATGCCGAAGAGTCCCTTAGCCATCAGGCGGGCGTTGCGATGGTCCTCGCCCAAGTGCCGCGGGCTATGTTCCAGCGCGATCAACCCCGCGGCGGCCAGCACCCCCGCCTGGCGCATGCCACCGCCCAGGCGCTTGCGGTAGAGCCGCGCCTGCGCAATGTCGTCTGCCGTGCCCGCCAACATCGAGCCCACCGGCGCCCCCAGCGCCTTCGACAGGCAGAACATCACCGTATCCACCTTGGCCACGACCTCGCGCACCGGCTTGCCAAGTGCCTCGGCGGCATTGAACACCCGCGCGCCATCCATATGCACCTTCAAACCGCGCTCATGCGCCTTGTCGCAAATCTCGTACACCAGCGCCAGCGGATATACCGTGCCCCCGGCGATATTGTTCGTATTCTCGATCTCGATCAAGGCCGTGCGCGCGCGATGCGGCCCTAGCGGACGGATTTCGCGCGCAATCTGCCCCCAGCTCATAATGCCGTCGTCGGTCCGAATGGGCCGCCCCACGCATCCGGAGAACCAGGCCATCATGGAAAGCTCGTATTCGAGCAAATGCGCGCGCACATCGCAAATCACTTCCTCGCCATGGTGCGTATGCAGCTTAACCGCGATAGTATTCCCCATAGTGCCCGTGGGGACGAACAGCGCTGCCTCTTTACCCGCAATTTCGGCGGCGCGGCTTTCCAGCAGGTTTACGGTGGGGTCTTCGCCATAAACATCGTCGCCCACCTCGGCTTCGAGCATCGCCCGGCGCATCTCCGGCGTGGGCTTGGTGACAGTGTCGCTGCGCAGATCGATCATGTCAGGAACTCCTGAAAAACTTCGTTGGATAGCATCACGCCGCGGCTGGTCAAGCGCAGGACATCGCCATCGGTTTCGAGCAGGCCTTGCTCGATGAAGCGGCGGATCGGCTCGCCAAATCGCTCCCATTCGCGCGGCTCCGGGCGCATCCCCTGGGTCAGACGCAGGCCCACGAAGAAGCGCTCCTCCATCGGATTGCGCTCGACGCTCACCGGTTTCCAGGCGCCGAGGTATTCAATTGAGGATTCGGGATTCTGCCAACGGAGCCGGCCGTCGAACGAATGGGCGTCGCTGCCAAAGCCGGCGTAAGGCTCCAGCAACCAGTATTTCATATTGTGCCGGGATGCGTGTCCCGGCACGGCAAAATTGGAGATCTCGTAGCGGTCGAGACCCAGCGCCGCGAGCCGCTCGACAGCCATCTCGTAGAGGTCGGCGGTGAGGTCGCCGGAGGGCCTGTCAGCCGCGCCGTAACGCGTCCCGCCGGCTAGAATCTCGCGCCCCAGCCGGCTGTCCTCATCCACTTCCAGCATGTAGACGGAAACGTGATCGGGCTCCAGACGCGCGATCCAATCGAGCGATTCCCCCCAGCTTGCTTCCGTCTGTCCGGAAAGGCCGGCGATCAGGTCGATGTTGATTTTGGCGATGCCCGCGGCGCGTAGGAGATCCATCTCGGTGGCCACAATTCCGGCGGTGTGCTTGCGGCCGGTGCGCACGATCTCCGGCTGCACCAAGGATTGCACGCCCAGGCTCACGCGATCGATACCGGCCCGCGCCCAGGCGCGCGCACGTTCCGGCGTCACGGTGCCGGGCGCCGTTTCGAGCGTCGCTTCAAGCCAGGGCCGCCCCGGAATCAGCGCCAGCACCGCGGCTAACGCTCCCGGCTCCATGGCGCTGGGGGTGCCACCGCCCAGGTAAACCGTTTCCGGTCGCCATTCCCACGCATGCCGGGCAATTTCGGCGCGCAACGCGTCCAGGTACCGCGCTTCCATCTCGCGTGGAAAGACACCCGAGGCGAAATTACAGTAAGTACACTTCTGTGCGCAAAAAGGATACGAAACGTAGACGCCGGGCACCTACTCTATGATAGCGTGGCGCCGTTCCACGAGTCGCCGGAACAGATCTTCCGTGTCGAACGGAAGGTCGCCGGTCGGCAACGTGAGCGAGGTTAACGGTGCTTCGATGAGAGCGCGATTCTCGAAACGGTATGCGGTGAGCTCTTCCGGATCAAGCAGCACCATATGGAGAACTCCGATTTGTTTATAATCGCGAAAACGCGCAAGCTGTTCGGACAATCTGTCGTCGGGTGACAGGATCTCGATAACGACCCAAGGGATCGTGTCCACAATCTTGCCAGCCGGAAGGGGCACTGGGCAGAGCATCACATCGGGGACGCGATAACGAGCCCCCTCGATGATTTGCGCGCGGACCTCGGGTAACGGCTCAAACTCGAACTTCGTCCGCAATGCATCCAGGTATACACAAAGGATGAGCTGCAAAAGACTATGTGCAACGGTAGGCACGGCACGCTCCACCAGAACGCCATCGACATACTCCATCTCGGGATGGTAGCCGGAATTGAGGTATTCTTCAGCCGAGATGCGCGGGATCGTCGGTGCAACCGCCATAGACTCAGTATACGCCCCTACGAATGCCCCAGCACCTTATGCGGCTGGTATGGCTCCGCCAGCGCCTGCAACTCCCGCTCCTCGAGCTTCAGGCTCAGTGCCGCAACCGCATCCTCCAGATGCTGCATCTTACTGGCCCCCACGATCGGCGCGGTCACTCCGGGCTGTTGCAGGATCCACGCCAGCGCCACCTGCGCGTTGGGCACGCCCCGCGCACGGGCAATCTCGCCCACCCGGTCCACCACGGCGAAATCCGAGGGCTGGTAATACATCCCTTGCGCGTACTGGTCCGTCTTCGACCGAAGCGTCTCGCCGAAATCCTCTTTGCGCCGGTTGCCGGCCAAAAATCCGCGCGCCAGCGGACTCCACGGAATCACCCCGATCCCCTCTTCCCGGCACAGCGGAATCATCTCGCGCTCCTCTTCGCGATAGATCAGGTTGTAGTGATTCTGCATGCTGACGAAGCGCGTCAGGCCCAATTCATCGGCCTTGTAAAGCATCTTGGCAAACTGCCACGCGAACATCGAAGAGGCTCCGATATACAGCGCCTTGCCCTCTTTCACCACATCGTCCAAGGCTTCCAGGGTCTCCTCCATAGGGGTCTCGTAGTCCAGGCGGTGAATCTGGTAGAGGTCCACGTAGTCGGTCCCCAGACGCCGCAGGCTGTCGTCGATAGCGTGCCGGACATGCTTGCGCGAAAGCCCCTTCTGGTTGGGATCGTCGCCCATCGGGTTGAATAATTTGGTCGCGATCACAAAGCGGTCGCGCGACCCGCCGAAGTCCTTCAGCGCCCGGCCCAGAATCTCTTCGCTGACGCCCAACGAATACATATCGGCGGTGTCGAAAAAGTTGATGCCCAGCTCCAGCGCGCGGCGGATGAACGGACGGCCTTCCTCCTCTTCCAGCACCCACTCCCGCCAGCGCTTCGACCCATAGGTCATGACGCCCAGGCAGAGGCGCGAAACTTTCAAACCGGCCTTCCCTAAATTGACATATTCCATATCCGGATTCTAACGCGGAGTGGGGCAGGCTCCCGGGCAGGCTCCCAGCCTGCGCGGAGCTCTCAGCTCCGCATTGACACGGCCATATGCGCGCCGAGGTCCTGATAATCACGCTGAACCAAACGCCTATCGCGACAGATCTGCCGGCAACGGAGCATAGGCCCCCCGCTCTGATCCTCCCGCGCAAGACGAACTCCTGCTGTCTGCCTTGCGTTACGCTATGATCTCTTCGTTGCGGATCTCCGGCCAGATTCGGGGGATCCTCGCCCGCGTGGGGTGAACATGCCTTGCGAGTACCAGTTCCGGCATTCAAACAGGCTCCGTGATCGGTGTGGATTACCCGTCGTCGACGGCTGCTTCTGCCGATGGCATTACGGATCGGTTGGATGCTGGTCAAACGAGACGCGCGCCGAACTGCAGGAGTGTGTAGCCTCCACGGATCATTGGCTTGAGGGTGCCAGACTGGCGAATGCCGATCTTCACGAACTCGACCTCTCTGGCGCAAGGCTGCCTTTCGCGGATCTCACCAAGGCTCGCCTGTCCGACACTTGCCTTAAGGGCGCCTTGCTTCTGGACTCCGTGATGACGGGAGCGGACCTGGATAGCGCCGATCTGCGCCAAGCTGTTCTGACCGGGGCGGATTTGAGGACGGCGGTTCTCAGGTCTGCAAAGCTCGATGGATCGTTCCTTGGGCGCGCGCACCTCCAGGGCGCGATCCTTGATGGTGCATGGGCGCGAAATAGCGATCTGAAATTCGCGGACTTCTCAGAAGCAAGTCTCTCGGGCGCACACCTGGACTGCGCCGAGTTGTACGGGACCGTATTCCGCGATTGCGCGACCGCAAATGTTGATTGGGGGCTTCCGGCCGAGTTTCTGAACCATCATTATCGCCTCGCCGCGGCGGTCTTCCGAAGCCTGAGCTCTGCCGGTGCAAACAGCTCCGACTTCGGGCTCAGCGATCATTTCTATTTTATGGCGATGACCTCGCTGCATCTCGACGCCATTGACCCGCGGCTGACCGAAGAGGACCGAGTACCGCGCGGCTTTCGTGTCTGGGGATCAACATTGTTTTCGCGGCGGATTGGGAAGGCGTTAGGCTGGGGCTTTCACCGGTGGTTCTGGGGATACGGGGTTCGCCCCCTTCGGGTTATCCTTTGGATGTTCCTAATAATTTTTTTCTTTGGAGCTATCGCATACCCAGTCGTTGGGATTAGTGACGGACATACGGTTGTTTCCGGAGATCTTGGGCGAGGGATGGCTTTGAGTTTTGTCACCTTCGCGACCCTGGGCTACGGAAACTTCACGCCCGCCGGCCGTGCTGGCGAATTGATGGGCGGCGTGGAAGCTCTGCTCGGAGCGCTGCTGATGAGTGCTTTTCTTGTGTCTCTGGCTACGAAGTACGTCCGCCGCTGAGGCTTGGCCATGCCCTTACATGAACTGAAGCTTGTGACCATGTATCATATTGATAATCTGACCGCGACAATGGGCTTAGCATTACCCCACAGAGTGGAGCTTCGCAAGGTTCGACAGAATCGACAACTCCGGTTCATACAGGCAAAAGGCGTTCCGACGTCGCTACGGGATAACGATGGCGTGCAGATCATCGATACCGGCCGGAAGATTACTCTGTTCGACGGACACCTGATTTCCGGTCATCGGCTGGAACCCTATCTCCGGGACCTACGGATTGTGCACATTCCAGACGAGCCTCGACCTCTGCGGAAATGGCGCGCTGAGTTCCAGCAGTGGACCGATTCCGACGGCCAGCTAACTCAACCGCAAGAAGACTGCCTCCGCCAGGCGATCCGCGGGTGGGAATTCGTTGTAAAGGCCATGTGGCTGAACCCGCCGTCCCCACATTGGGTGAACCTCGTGTTGTATGTGCCTCCGGCGCCGCCATCCGGAAATCGGGCGCGACTAAATTTTCAGTTCAAGAAGTACGTGCCCTACGTTCAATGGTAGCGGCGCAGGGGTTCGATCTTGGAGACTGGGACCACGTACCTGGCGCCGGGGTCTCGGCTCAGACGGGTGCTGGTTATGGCTTTGGAATCTGGAGATCGTCGCAGATCTTGCGGGCCAGGAAATCATTCACTTCACGATGCCGCGGAACCGCGGAGGATCTCCGCGCATACCGGTTTACATATATGGTGTGGTTGCCGCCCTGGCGGTGAAACGCGCAGCCATGCTGCTCCAGATCCCGGATGAGATCGGTGCGTTTCAAGCGGCGGGCAGGATCAGAGTTTCCCGGATTACCTGGGCGCCCTCAAGGGACTGCTCGCACAGCTCGCGGTTTGCATCCAAGACCATGGTAACGAACTCCTCCAGATTCGCGGCGCGCCTCTTCAAGAGTATCCCCCTGCGTGTTCGCGCCAGGCAGTTCTTCAACGAACGCGACATAGCCGTCGCGCACCTTCATGTATAACTGCCGTAAAGCTCATTTGGGACATTACGTTTAAATCATCCCAAGTCGCCGCCGTTCGCGCGCCTAACCGGGCTGATCGCGCGACACCCTACAACGCCTTCTCGAAAAAGTCCAACATCGCCTGCTGCATCTGCTTCTGCAATACGCCGCCCACCCCGTGCGATTTCTGCGGATACACGATCATCTGAAACTGCTTGCCTTCCCGCTCCAGAACGTTCGCCATCTGCACGCTGTTTTGGAAATGCACGTTGTCGTCCTCGATGTTGTGCAGGATCAGCAGCCGCGCCTTGATCTCACCCGCGTTGGTCTGCGGCGAGCTGCGCTTGTAGCCCTCCGCATTCTCCTCGGGCAGGCCCATGTAGCGTTCTGTGTAAATGGAATCGTAATTGCGCCAATCGGTCACCGGCGCGCCGGCAATACCGGCCTTGAAAACCGTCGGGGCATTCGCCAAGGCGTAAAGCGTCATGTACCCGCCATAGCTCCAACCGCTGATGCCCACGCGCGTCATATCCGCGAATCCCAGCGTCGCCAGATAGTGGATTCCATCCAGTTGGTCGTTCAGCTCGTGCGCGCCCGTCTCGTGATAGATCTTGGATTCCCACGTGTGCCCCCGGCCGGCCGATCCGCGATTGTCCAGCTGCCACACCACATATCCCCTCTGTGCCAGCACCTGATCGAAGCCGGCGCCACCCCACGTGTTGCGCACCGCCTGCACGCCCGGCCCGCCGTAAATCGTCACGATCACCGGGTATTTCTTGTCGGGCGAGAAGCCCGCCGGCTTGATCATCCGCGCGTACAGCAGCACGCCGTCCGTGGCCTTGACCTCGACTATCTCCGCAGGCAGGATCTCCACATCCGGCGGCGTGGCCTCCTTGTACACCGCGATCTGCGATCCGTCGCTTTCATGCAGCGTGCGCCGCGGCGGCGTGGCCAGGCTGGATGCCGTATCCATGTAGTACCCGGTCGTAGGACTCATCGAGATGGTGTG
Organism: Bryobacteraceae bacterium; assembly: GCA_035511215.1. GTDB lineage: Bacteria > Acidobacteriota > Terriglobia > Bryobacterales > Bryobacteraceae > Bog-159. The sequence goes on from DATKFU010000039.1 coordinate 16,854, forward strand.
CGTGCCCACCCCTCCGCTGAGCCGCTGCTTCTGCTTGCCATCCAGACGCACCCGGTAGAGCTGGCGCTCCAGCGGATTCGGCTCGTTCGAAACGAAGAAGACCTCGCGCGTTTCTTCGTTCACTCCGGCCACTTCGGTCACTTCCCATTCGCCCTTGGTCAGCTGCAACACGCGCTTGTCGTCCGTCGCGCAAAGGTAAATGTGATGGTAGCCGTCCCGCTCGCTGCCCCACAGGAACTGCTTTCCCTTACTCAGGAAACGGAAGTCGTCGTTCACGTTCACCCAGTACGAATCCTCCTCCGTGAGCAGCACTCGCGAAATGCCCGTGCGCGCGTCCGCCAAACCCAGATCCAGACGGTTCTGTATGCGATTCAGCCGCTGGTAGGCCACCTCGCGGCTGTCTGGCGCCCAATCCACCCGTGCCAGCAGGTGGTCGCGCGTTTCGCCGATGTCCATCCAGCGCGTCGGTCCCCCCTCCACCGCCACCAATCCCAACCGTACATCGGCGTTGGGCGTGCCCGGCTGCGGAAAACGCTCGGGCTCGGTGAAAGCGCGCCACGAAAGCAGATCCACCTGCGGGAATGTCGATTCGTGGCCGACGTCAAACTGCAAATAGGCGATCCGGCTGCTATCGGGGGACCACCAGTGCGCCGTCGACAGGTTCAACTCTTCCGGGTACACCCAGTCCAGTTCGCCGTTCCAGAGCGTGGCGGAACTGTCCGTGGTCAGCCGCGTGACCTTCCTGGACGCTATCTCCAGGCTGTACAAATCGTGCTCCCGCCGGAACGAGACGAAGCGGCCGTCGGGCGAGAGCTTCGGATCGCGCTCCACGTCCGCGGTGGCCGTCAGTTGCTCCCATTTGCCCGTGTCGGTGTGCAATAGAAACAGGTCGCCTTGCACTGCGATCAGCATCTCCTGGCCAGTGGACGACCACTGGAAGGCCTGCTCGGAGACGCGCCGGTTCTGCCAGTCGACGCCTTCCTGTCGCGGCGGCTTCACCGCCTTTTCCTCCAGCGCGCCCAGCGCCACCAGTTGCTTCTTTTTCTTTGCACCGACATCGTACTGGTACAGGGCCCTGTCTTCGATCCACGCGAAACGCTTCCCGTCCGGAGCCCAGGTGATCGGCGGTATGCGCGGCGGCGCCGGCATGTTCTGGATCGTGACCGGTTTCTTCTCGGCGCCGAAGGCGGCCATGGCGACGAGCGGCAGGACGCGGCAAATCCTTGTCGTAAACCTGGTCATAAACCTGCATTGTACATCGGCGCTGTGGCATGCTAGAGCAATCTTATGGAATTCGTCAGCGGCAACGTCGGATGGGTTGAAGTGATCTGCGGCCCCATGTTCTCTGGCAAGAGCGAAGAGTTGATCCGCCGTCTGCGCCGCGCCATGATCGCGCGCAAAAGAGTGCAGGTGTTCAAGCCCCTGATCGACACGCGATACGCCCTCGACGAGATCGTGTCGCACGGCGATCTGCGCATGAAGTCCGAAGTGGTGAGCGCCGCGAGCGAAATCCTCGACCGCGTGGATTGGCGCTCGGAAGTGATCGGCGTGGATGAGGCCAACTTCATGGGTGAGGGCTTGGTGAACGTAGTGCAGCGGCTGGCCGACAGCGGCAAGCAGGTGATCGTGGCAGGTTTGGATACGGATTACCTGGGCCGCCCGTTTGTACCCATCCCGGACCTGCTGGCGCTGGCCGAATCCATCACCAAGACGCTCGCTATCTGCGTGCGCTGCGGCAATCCCGGAAAGCACACGCAGCGCCTGCGCGGTGCCGAGGACCTGATCGTGGTGGGCGCCGCCGATATGTACGAAGCCCGCTGCCGCCGCTGCTTCGAGCCCGGCATTCCCAAACAGGCGGAGCTCGATTTTCTCAAGGGCCGCAAGGCCGGTCCGCAAGCCTGGCGGGACACCTTACCGGCGGATGCGGCTACGTAGACTGATTTCACTGCCTTTTCGCTGGCATCGCCGTCCCGCGCCTTGAGGCTGATTTTGACCGGCGTGTTCACCCTCCGCGCGAGATGAAATTCGAATAAATGCTGAACGCAGCGCCGGTGATGGCGATACTCGCAGCGAAGGCCCGCGGACCCATCTAGGTCAACAGCGTGCCGAGCAACCCGAATCCCACGGCCCCGACTCTACCCGGCCCCCGATGTCCCAATGAAGCGGGTTTCAGGGCTATTGCGTGGGCGCTCCCTTCCGCGTCGAGTTCCTTCCGGAAGCAGAAGGCTACGATCAGCCGCGAACAGTGGCCGGGTGGCCATCGCCTCCACTGGCTCGCCTCTGTGTGCGGCCGCCGAACTGATCGGGCTCAGCAGGTGGGCAGTCACTTCTTGCGCCTCGGATTCGGCAACAGCGGTGCGATCGGTACGCGCTTCGGTACTGCCTGGCGTCAGCCCGGAGGCTCCTATAACACGCCATTTAAAAGCGTAGCTGCCTGCCAGGCTTGCCGGTGATAAGGAAGCATCGCGAACAGCTTCCGCGCTTCTCCCTTCTTCAGAGGTTTGCCGAAGCGCATCGGATGCGCCGTTCCGGCCGAGAGAGAAGTGCTAAGAGACAGCCGCGAACCGTCGCTCAGCACCAAGGCGTCAAATTGCGCGCGAAATTCCCGCGGCGGCGTTCGGGCGGAAGGACCATCCGGTCGTAAAACGTAAACTAGGTCACCAACCGTCCCTGGATCGGTTCGCTCCACACGTTCGATTGCGGCGCGGCGCTCCAGCGCGACAGGCAGAGGAACTCCGGACGGAACCGTCGTTCCGGGCTGATCGCCTGGCTGAGTGATGGGAGCCACGCAAGCCTCCTGCGCCAGAGTATACCGCCCGTCCGGCCAACCGCGCGTCAGAACCGCAGCGTGGCCTTCAGGCGCAACGGATCGAGCAGCAGATTAATGGCGTTCGCCGCGCCCACCACAAACACATCCGCATTCCGCATCGCATCCATGGCGCACCCTTCGCCGTTATCGACGGCGATGGCCAGTCCGCCCCCTTCCTTCACTGCTTTCAGCATCAGCCGGTCGTTGTTGCCATTGCCAAAGGCGGCCACGTGTTCCAGGTCGAACTGACTCACATATTCAGCCTTCTCTGTATCGTGCTTGCCGGTCCGCAGCCGATACGGTGTTACGATCCCGCCTAACTCACTCTCCGCTGTGCCAAATGAGTCGGCAGTTACAATGTGGAGATCCACCAGAGTCCCTAACTCTCTCAACATGTTCTTGACACCCGGCTCGATCGCCCCGCCGAAGGAATGCGTCCCTGTATAATCGCTGACGGCGATCCGCACCTGGCGCCGGCCAAAACCGGGAATGTCGATAGTGATTCCGGGCTTTTCCATCGGTTAAAATGACATTACCATGAAACTCGCATTCATCGGCGCTGGAAACATGGGCTTGCCCATGGCGCGCAATCTTTTGCGCATTGGCCATCAAGTCACCGTACACAATCGCACGCGCGCGCACGCCGAGCCGCTCCGACAGGAAGGCGCGGAGCTGGCCGATTCGCCTGCGGATGCCGCCCGTGGCGTGGACGCCATCATCACCATGCTCGCTGAAGACCAAGCCGTGGAGCACGCGGTCGCGGGTTTCGTCGAGACTCTGGCTCGCGGCGCCATCCACATCGGCATGAGCACCATCAGCGTGGCGTGCTCGAAGCGCCTCGCTGCACAACATGCCGCGCACGGGCAAATCTACGTAGCGGCGCCGGTGTTCGGACGCCCCGTGGCCGCGGCCGCTGCCAAGCTCTGGATTGTGGCTGCCGGTCCGCCGGAATCGGTCGAGCGCTGCCGTCCGGTGTTCGATGCGCTGGGGCGCGGCACGTCGGTGGTCGGCGCCGAGCCGTGGCTCGCCAATGCCGTCAAGCTTTCCGGCAACTTCCTGATCGCCGCCGCGCTCGAATCGATGGGCGAAGCCTTCGCGCTGGTGCGCAAGTCCGGTGTGGATGCCGGGCAATTCCTCGACATCGTCAACAACGCGCTGTTCAATTCGCCGGTCTACGGCGGCTACGGCGCCGCCATTGCCAAAGAACAATTCGAACCGGCCGGCTTCAAGCTGCGCCTCGGATTCAAGGATCTGCGCCTGGTGCAGGAAGCCGCCGAATCCGCCGCCGTGCCCATGCCGCTTGCCGGAGTGCTGCGCGATCGCTTCCTGGCTGCCATAGCCCGCGGCGAGGGTGAGCTCGATTGGGCCGCGCTGGCGCGCATCGCCGCCGTGCAGGCTGGGTTGTAGCCTAGTAGGGCTCGGCAAACCGCCGTACTTCAATGGGCATGTTGGTAGCAATTGCTCCAGGCCCAGGCGCCGCCGAAATCCACGCCGCGATGGCATAAGCGCGCTCTGGAGTCGCTACGTCAACGATCCAGTAACCCAACAGAAACTCCTTCGACTCGGGGAAAACACCGTCCGTAGCCGGCAGGCCGCTTGTTTCCCCGCGCACAACCTTAGCTTCACCCGGTTCAGCCAGGCCCTGCGTCGCCACAAACTCGCCC
>DATKFU010000040.1:0-14042 GCA_035511215.1 Bryobacteraceae bacterium
CGCCTTCGTTGAGCGAAACTTTCTCCACCGTGGCGGGCCCTGCCGCGATGCAGGCCGCCACCCGCGCGGCCTTGCGAATCTTCTCCGGGCTAAGATCGTCGCTATAAGCGTAGCCGGTGCGCTCGCCGGAGATCACGCGCACGCCCACGCCGAGTGACACGCCCTGCATCGCGGTCTTCACGATGGATTCATCGATGCCGATGGAACTCGTCGAAAGATATTCGAAGTACAGGTCGGCGTACGCCCCCCCTTTAGACAACGCTTCGGCCAGGTAATTCTCAAGGTCGCGTGTGGTAATGCCAAAACGTTGCGGGAAGAAGGACTCGGATCTTATGCGATCAAACGCGGTCGAACAATAGATGCAAACCTCGCCGGATAGGATCGACTTTGGCTGCCGAGAGCCGCCCTAACCGCTCGCACAATTCCGACTTGTCCACAGTCACGACCTGAGACACATTGACCACACTGGGCCTGCTCTTGTTGAAGAGATCGCTCTGCACGACGACGCAGGGATGCCGCTCGGCCGGCGTAGATCCCGCCACAGGGCCAAAATCGATCCAATAGACTTCACCCTGACGGATCATGGTGGCTAGCTTCCACGGATCGTCGAGCGGAATCGCCTCTTCATTCCCGCAACTGTTCGCCGTTCCTCCGGGCTGGGATGGTCCGCGTATACCCTGTTTAGTTGGCTCAGCATTTCCTGGTTTCGCCGCTTACGAAGGTAGCTCTTCAGAGCGACGGAGAACAGGCGGCTGCGGCTGATTCCCATTTGCCGCGCGGTGCGGTCCGCTCTTAGCAGGAGTTCGTCTTCCAGAGAAATGGCCGTCTTCATGGTATGCACCTTAGTTATACCAGAATGCGCACCACAATTTCGGGAGTCGCAGGGCCATTTCCGCTGGTCTAAAGATGGTTTTCATGGAACGGTACGGAGCTGGGTCTGGAGCAGTCGGCGCTGGATTTCACGTTCCTTCATTCACTTGGTAATCACATCTTGACAGTCATGTGGAACTCAGGCTACTATAGGCCGTATGTTGTTTTTGGGAGTCTATCCATGGACGAACTGAATACAGACATAATCCAGGGCACGCTGGACATGCTCATTCTCAAGGCGCTCAGCCTTGAACCCATGCACGGCTTCGGCATTGCCCGCCGGATCGAGCAGGTATCGCGCGGAGTCTTCAAGGTGAATCCCGGGTCGCTGCTCACCGCATTCCAGCGGCTGGAGCGCGTGGGGTGGCTGAATTCCGAGTGGCGCCAAACAGACAACTCGCGCCGCGCGAAGTTCTATCGGCTCACCCGGACGGGGCGAAAGCAGCTTGAAGTGGAGACCACGAACTGGAACCGCCGGGCGTCTGCGATCGCGCGTCTCCTGAAGGCTGTGGGATAAACGATGTCCCTCTGGCGCCAGTTCACCCGCGGGTTGCGCGTGCTCGGAAATCGGAAAGCCGCGGATCGGGAGATCGCCGACGAGGTAGGCCACTACCTGGAAGAAGCCACGGCTGCCTTGGTCGCCGGAGGGCTTGCCCCCGATGAGGCGCGGCGCGCCGCAAGCCTGGAAATGGGCAATGCGCCCGCCGTTCGGGAACAAGTACGCGGGTATGGGTGGGAGAACACCATCGATAGCCTGTTTGCCGAACTGCGTTATGCTGCCCGGCGGCTGGCCGGAAATCCGGGCTTCGCGGCGGTCAGCATACTGACTCTGGCGCTGGGCATCGGCGCATCCACAGCAATTTTTTCGGTGGTGGACGCCGTTTTACTGCGTCCGCTTCCTTATCCGAATCCGGAAAAAATCGTACGCGTATGGGAACAGGCTCCTGACGGGCACCGCATGAACTTGGCGGATCCGAATTTCGACGATTTCCATACGCAGAACGACACGTTCGCGAATCTGGCGGCTTATGAATATGGGCTATCGTCTGTTACGGGCGGCAGCGAGCCGGTGCGTATCAACATCGCCATCGTCTCCAGCGGCTTCTTTCAGGCCCTAGGTGTGGAACCTTTTCGCGGCCGCACTTTTGCGCCGCAAGAGCAACGCCTGCGCGGCGCGCCGGCGGCAATCGTCAGCCATGGCTATTGGCAGCGATATCTGGGCGCCACAACGGATCTCTCCAAATTCCACCTGCGGATGGAAGGAGCCGTCTATCCCGTTGTCGGCGTGATGCCGGAAGGTTTTGATTTTCCGCCGGGCTCCGCCGTATGGACTCCGCGCGAGTTGGATCCGGAAATTCCCAGCCGCACAGCGCATAACTGGCGAGGTCTGGGGCGCCTCCGGGACGGGGTTACCGTGGCCCAGGCGCGCGCGAATCTCAGCGCGATTGGCCGTCGCATCAAAGCTCAATATGGAAAAGACGCCGATCTCAACGATGCCGCGGTAGTCCCTCTTGCCGACGCCATGGTCGGAGACGTGCGCACCGCTCTGCTGACCCTGTTGGGAGCCGTAGGCCTTTTGCTGCTGGTCGCCTGCGCCAATGTCGCCGGTTTACTCTTAGCGCGTACCTCCGCCCGCCGCAAAGAACTGGCTGTGCGGGTGGCCCTGGGGGCCGGGCGCGGCCGTCTCATTCAGCAGTTCCTCGTTGAGTCCTTTTCACTCTCCGTAGCAGGAGGCACGCTGGGCATTCTGATCGCGGTCGGGGCGGTCCGCGCACTCCCAACAATCCTTCCGGCGAATTTGCCGCGGCAGCAAGCCGTGGCCATCAACACCCCGGTGCTGCTGTTCGCCTTGGCCGCCATTGTAGCTGTGGCCGTCTCGCTCGGCCTCTTTGCCGCCTGGCGCGCCGCTGCCGGGGATCTCCAGCAAGCACTGACCGCCGGCTCCCGCAGCTACAGCGGGGGCGCCACCCAGCGGTTTCGCGCCTTTTTGGTAATCGGCGAAATTGCCGCGACGCTGGTGATTCTGATCGGAGCTGGCCTTCTTGGCCGCAGCTTCCTGCGGCTCATTTCCACGAGTCCTGGATTTAGCCAGCAGAACCTGATCACCATGGAGTTTTCGCTTCCAATTCCGTGGGGAGCATCCAGTGACCCGACGAGCGAACAGTCAGGCATCTTGCGCCAAATCCACCTAATGGACGACATATTGACCCGGCTGCGGGCGATTCCCGGCGCGGAGAGCGTGGGCTTGGCGGGCGCACTCCCGGTGGCGGCAGGCGACAATCTTGCGGACGGAACATTCTTGCTACTCAATGGCCAAAAGCCGCCTGCCAATTTTGACGAGTGGGGTCGTATGGCTCACAATCCTTCCCAGGCCGGTTATGCACTTTATTGTGTCGCCAGCGAGGCCTACTTCCGCACGCTAGGTATTCCGCTGATCCGCGGGCGGATGTTTGGCGAACAGGATGATTGGAATTCGCCGCATGTTGCAGTGATCAGCGAATCCCTGGCTCGCGAGCGCTGGCCCCATCAGGACCCCATCGGCCAAGTGATCAATTTCGGCAATATGGACGGCAACTTGAAGCCGCAGACTATCGTGGGCATCGTTGGCGATGTGCGCGCGCGGGGCCTGGATTCTCCACCGAGTCCCGTTATTTACGTGGATTACCGCCAGCGGGGAATGCACGGCAATTCTTCGCCCACGATCTTGATGCGCAGCGCCTTACCGGTTGGAGAGATCGTTTCTGCCGCGCGCGGTATTTTCCGCGATCTCGCGCCAGATGCTCCCGTCAAATTCTCCACCTTCGCGAACGAAATGGGCGGCTGGCTCGCGGATCGCCGTTTCCTGCTACTTCTTGTGGGGTTGTTCGCTGCCGCCGCTCTGGCGCTTGCGGCAGTCGGCATCTACGGAGTGGTGGCCTTCTCGGCGGCGCGCCGCACTCAGGAGATCGGCATTCGCATGGCGCTCGGCGCGCGGCGCAGCAACGTACTGCTGCTGATCGTGGGCGAAGGCGCCCGGCTCGCGGTTCTCGGTGTGGCCATCGGTATACTGGCATCATTCGTCATCACGCGCCTGCTGTCCAGTCTCCTTTTCGGGGTGAGCGCCACGGACCCAGTCACGTTCGCCGGGGTGGCCGTGCTTCTTTCCGCCGTCGCGCTGCTGGCATCGTATATCCCCGCGCGCCGCGCAATGCGCCTGGATCCCAATACCGCATTGCGCTACGAATAGCAGCGATTGGCATTCAGCCGCGTTGATTCGCGGCCAAAGCATCCTCCACCGTCCCGCAAAATTGGAAGATAGTGTCCAGCCGGGTGACCCGGAAGCACTCGCGTACGTACCCCTGCGCACCCGCCATCCATAGCTTGCCGCCGCTCTCCTGCACCTTGTTCAGGCAGTAGATGAACCGGCCGATGCCGGTGCTGTCGATGCGCTTGATTCCGGTCATGTCGAAGACGATCCGCCGCAGCCCTTGGGCCAGAGCGCCATTCAGCACCGTCTCGATTTGCTCGCCCTCCGGCCCACGCATCACGCTACCTTCGAGCGAGATCACCACCGTCGCGGGCGCGACTTCCTTTTGATTGATTTCCAGTGCCATCGAGCGCAGTCCCCCACCAGTATATGCCCGATGGGTCTTTTTGCGGGGGTCATCCGTATACCGGATAGTGGTATGATCCTCGCGGCGACTATGAATCCGGAGGCTTTCAGCGGCGCGCCAGACGCCATCGCCGGTATGCGGCGGGGGGATCCCGACGCATTCACAGCCATGATCTCGCGCTACCAGCACAGGCTGTACCGCTATTTGCTGCGGTTGGTGCGGGAGCCGGCGGCGGCCGACGACCTGTTTCAGCAAACCTGGCTGCGGGTGATGGAGAAGATCGGCCGCTACGATGCCGGCCGCAATTTTGAGTCGTGGCTGTTCTCGGTGGCCCACAATCTGGCCGTGGACTCCTGGCGCGGGCAGCGCGGTGAAAGCCTTGACGATGCCGGCGATGCGGACGAGTCACCCAGGGGCGGTGTCGGGGGTGGCCTGCGCAGCGGCGATCCGGATGCGCTGGAGCGCCTATTGGATTTCGAACGCGGCGCCATGCTGGCGGCTTGTATGCACGAATTGCCCGCCATTCACCGCGAAGTGCTGACGTTGCGCTTTGAAGAGGATATGAAGTTGGAGGAGATCGCGGAGATGGCCGGCATCACGCTTTCGACGGTGAAGAGCCGGTTGCGGCGCGCGCTGGAAGGGCTGCGTGAGGCCATGGATGCGCGGATTCCAGGAGGAGGGTGAGCATGAGCGAACACGAGTCCATGCGGGAATTGTTGGCGCTGGCGGCCGCCGGAGCGCTGGACGTCGAGGAGCAGCGGCGTCTCGAAGCGCATGCGCGGGAATGCCCGGCGTGCCGGCGCGAGTTGGAAATCTGGGGCGGGTATTCGCAGGGCCTGCGGCAACTTCCCCAGCCGTCCATCCCCGCGCAGTTGATGGAGCGCACCCGGACCCGGCTGGTACAGGAGCGCGCAGCGGCAGCCGACCGGCGGTGGGACGAACTGATGCTGGGGGCGCTGGCGCTGTTTGCCTGGACCGTGGGGCTTACCTTCTGGTTTGTGGCGCGCATCGTGACCGGCGGCGAGCTGGTGATTATGGGCGCGAATCTGGTCCGCTTCGGAACCTGGAGCGCGGGTTCGACTGTGCTGGTGTGGTTGACCGCGGCGGTAGCGGCCATCGCCTTGGGAAGGCGCCGCCGCGAATTGAGGAGGGCTTTATGAGCCGATTTCGAGACGAGATGGACGTGGTGCCCCGCCCGGCGTTCGCCATCGCCACGTGCGTGTGGCTGGCGTTCTTCCTGCTGATGATGTTGCTGCCGTTCCGGTTGGATCCGGAAGCTAGAAATTGGCCGCTGGCGGGCCAGCTGGCTCTTTCCGTACTGCCAGGAATACCGTTGTTCGTCATGGTGCTGCTGGTTGGGTATGTCTACAGCGACGCGAAGCGGCGAGGCATGCGGTACGTGCTGTGGACCTGGCTGGCGGCCCTGATCCCCAACGCCATCGGGATCATCCTGTACTTCGTTTTGCGCGAGCCGTTGCTGGTAAATTGCACGCACTGCGGCGCGCAGGCCCGGCCGGGCTTTACGTTTTGTCCGAAATGCGGCGGATCTCTGTCGCCAGCTTGCCCGCAGTGCCGGCGCGCCGTGGAACCGGGCTGGACGCACTGTGTGCAGTGCGGCGCATCGCTGAAGGCGGCGTGAGTACCCTACCGCGCCCCATGCCCTCTTATACCGGCCGCGGGCGCAGCCACAAGTGATACACCGCTGCCCCCGCGCCAATGGTGGCCAACGCGGTCACCGACGCCAGCGGCTGCCACACGATGCCGTAAGCGATCATACAAGCTCCCACCAGGATGTAGGCCAGCGGAATCGCGGGAAAACAGAAGCTCACCGGACGCAGTTTCTGCCAGCCCGGCCGCCGGCGGAAGATGAACAGCGACGCCACCGACAACACCGTGAAAAAGGTCAGGCTGAAGCCGATGTAGTACACCAACTGCGGAAAGGGCGTCAGGGTCATCGCCATGGCGCAAAGGCCCTGGCTCAGGATCGCAGTTACCGGCGTGTGCCATACCGGATGCACCTGGGCGGCGGCCTTGAAGAACGCCTTGTTCTTGGCCATGGCGTAGTAAACCCGCGGCCCGATGGTCACCTCGGCGTTAACCGTAGCCATCAGCGAGAGCGCCATCAGCGCGGAAAAGGTTCCCGCCACCTGGGGGCCGAACAGGTTGGAAGCCGCCAGCGAGCCGACCGCCAGCACGCCCTTCATGGCTTCGAGCGGCGTGGAGTAAATGAAGATCAGATTCAAGCCGATGAACAGCGCGGTCACCAGCGCCGTACCGGCGGCCAACGCGGCGGGCAGCGTCCGCTCAGGATGTTTCAGCTCTTCCGCCACGTAGGTGGCCGCGTTCCAACCGCTGTAGGCCACCATGACCCACAGCAGGCTGATCACAAACTGCTCCGGTAGGGTAGTGGTCGCCGTGCGCACGGCCGGCTCGGAAAAATGGTGCCAGCTTCCCGATCCGCTCAGGAATCCCAGCGTGATGAAACCGACGATCACCGCCAGCTTGGTGGCGGTCAGGGCGTTCTGCACCCTGGCTGTGCGCCGCACCCCCAGGCAATTCAGGATGCTGAAACCCGCGATCAGGAGGCAGGCTACGACTTGCTCTCCGCCCAAGCGGATGGTGAAGGCCCCGGAGCCGAAGACGTAGCGTGCGTGCTCCTGCTGCAGCGAGGGATAGAAGTATCCCAAATAATTCGAGAAGGCCAAAGACGCCGCCGCGATGGGCGCGGAGAAGCCGGCGAAAAAGGAGATCCATCCGGTCATGAATCCCCAGGCTGGGCCGAAGGCGCGCGTGAGATACACATATTCGCCGCCGGAACTAGGGAAGTTGATGCCCAACTCGGAATAACTGAGCGCGCCAGCCAAGGCAAATAGCGCGCCGACCAGCCAGTCAGCCAGAATGAGCTTGGCGCTGCCCAGGTCCCGCGCCATAAAGCCCGTGGTAGCGAAGATGCCCATCCCTACCATGTTCGAGACCACCAGCGCGGTGGCGCTGACGAATCCGAGTTGGCGTAGAAGTCCGGCCTTGGCCTGAAGCTGATTGAGCATGCTTGCTTATGGTCATTGTATGCTACAGCCCGGTAAATAATGAGCCACGGCCGTTAGGGGGCGGCCCCCGGCCGCGATTTTGCTTTCAGAGCGTGAACGGGATTCTGAGAAGATTAGGCAGGAACATCGTTACGCGGCGATGGGGTGGGCGACAGGCAGCATTTAGGACACGCCATTCACGCTCTAAATTGTATAGTGACGTGTGGCCGCGAATCGTTTCATGTCTTTGCTCTGAGATATGATAAAGGGACTGCATACCAACCGGTTGATCGACGAACAGAGCCCATATCTCCTCCAGCACGCACACAACCCCGTGGATTGGTATCCCTGGGGCCCCGAAGCATTCGAAAAGGCGCGCCAGGAGAGCAAGCCCATCTTTCTTTCCATTGGCTATTCCACCTGCCACTGGTGCCACGTGATGGAGCGCGAGTCCTTCGAAAACGAAGCCACCGCCGCGCTGATGAACATGCATTTCGTGGCCATCAAGGTCGACCGCGAAGAGCGGCCCGACGTGGATCGCATCTACATGGCGTTCGTGCAGGCCTCGACCGGCGGCGGAGGCTGGCCCATGTCCGTATGGCTCACGCCGGAGTTGAAGCCCTTTTACGGCGGCACCTATTTCCCGCCCGAACAGCGTTATGGGCATCCCGGTTTCCGCATGGTGCTGGAACGCGTCGCGGAAGCCTGGCAGCAGGACCGCGACCGGATCGAGGAATCCAGCCGCGCGGCCATCGAGCAGTTGATCAAACAGTCCGGTGTAGCCGCCGCCGCGCCGGGCTCCGCATTGCGGCCGGATAAGGACACGCTGGACGCCGGCTTCTACGTCTTCCGGCGCAGCTTCGATTCGCGTTACGCGGGCTTCGGCGAAGCGCCGAAATTTCCCCGCCCTGTGGCGCTGAACTTCCTGTTACGCTACTATGCCCGCACCAAGACCCAGGAGGCGCTCGACATGGCCACGGCTACTCTAAGTGAAATGGCCAAGGGCGGCATGTACGACCAACTGGGCGGCGGCTTCCATCGGTATTCGGTGGATGCACGCTGGTTCGTACCGCACTTTGAAAAGATGCTGTACGACCAGGCGCAACTGGCCGTCTCGTATCTGGAAGCGTTTCAGATTTCGCGCGACGCATCGTTCAGCGAGACCGCGCGCGGCATCCTGGATTACGTGCTGCGCGACATGCGCGACGCGGACGGCGGCTTCTACTCCGCCGAGGATGCCGACAGCGCCATCGAAGCCGCGCATCCCGAGGAAAAGGGCGAAGGTGCGTTCTATATCTGGACGCAATCCGAGATCGAATCCGTGGCTGGCCAGCCTGCGGCAGAACGGTTCTGCCATCGGTTCGGCGTCGAGCCTGAGGGCAATGTTCAGAACGATCCGCACCAGGAGTTCACCGGACGAAATATCCTGTACCAGGCGCACGCGGAGCAGGATGCCGGGCGCCTCGCCGCCATTCGCGAAACCTCGCACAAGCTGCTCGAAGCGCGCGGCGCGCGGGTTCGCCCGCAACTCGACGACAAAGTTCTGACGGCCTGGAACGGCCTCATGATTTCCGCGTTTGCCAAAGCGGGCGCGGTGCTGGCGGAGCCTCGCTATGCGCAAGCCGCCCGGCGCGCGGCCGATTTTATCGCGAGCCACATGTACGACGCGGAGACAGGCATTCTGCTGCGGCGCTACCGGCAGGGCGCGGCCGCCATCCCCGGTTTCCTGGACGATTACGCGTTCTTCACCCAGGCGCTCCTCGATCTATACGAAACCACCTTCGCATGGCGCGACGTGGAACTGGCTATGCGGCTGGCGGAGAAACAGGCGGAGCTGTTCGAAGATATCGAGCACGGCGCATTCTACAGCACGGCCGCGGGCGATCCCACGCTGGTCATGCGGATTAAGGAAGACTACGATGGCGCGGAGCCTTCGGGCAACTCCATCGCCGTGCTGAACCTGCTGCGCCTCGCGCAGATTACGGGCCGGCAGGATTTCCAGGCCTCCGCCGAGCGCGCGCTGGCAGCTTTCGGATCGCGCATGGTGGCCGCGCCGGTGGGCGTTCCGCAGATGCTGGTGGCTTACGAGTTCAGCATTTCGAAGCCCAAGCAGATTGTCCTGGTGGGCGAGCGCGATGCGCCGGATATGCGCCGGTTGCTCGACGCGCTGCACTCCCGCTTCGTTCCGAACCGTATCGTGCTGCTGGTGGATCGGGCGTCGCGCCAAGCGGTGGCCCGCTATTTGCCCGCCGTCGCGGATATGACGGCCATCGGCGGACAGGCCACCGCCTACGTCTGCGAGGACTACGCGTGCCAACTGCCTACGGCGGACGCGGCGGAGTTCGGCCAGTTGTTACAATAGGCCAATCACCCAAAACAACAGGAGGAGAAATGGAACGACCAGGAGCAACAACGCTACGCGGAGATCCCAAGACGTTGATCGGGCCGGAGCTAAAACCGGGCGACCCTGCGCCCGATTTCGAAGTCGTGGACAGCAGCCTGAAGCCGGTGAGCCTGGCCGGCACCGGCGAGCAGGTACGTATCTTCAGCGTGATACCGTCGCTCGACACGCCGGTATGCGACGCGCAGACCAAGCGGTTCAATGAAGAAGCCGCCAAGCTGCCGCACGTGGATATTTTCACTGTGAGTATGGATCTTCCCTTTGCGCAGAAGCGGTGGTGCGGCGCATTCGGAGTCGACAAGGTCAAGATGCTTTCGGACCACAAAGACGGCTCGTTCGGCAGCCACTACGGCACGCTGATCAAGGAACTGCGCATTGAGAGCCGCGCCATATTCGTGGTGGGCAAGGATAACACCATCAAACACGCGGAGTATGTGAAGGAAGTGGCGGACTTCCCGAATTACGAAACTGCGCTGGCCGCGGCGCGCGCGGCATCGTAAGTGGGCCAGGCGGTTTCGCCTGCCATCCGGACCTTGAGGCGGTTTTGAGTACGGATTCTCCAACCCCGGTCCTTGCTGAACGAGTCCTGGCTCGGGCGGTGGAAAGTCCACTGGTGCGCGGCGGGCTGACTATCGGGGCCGGTATTATCACCGGCAATATTATCGGCTTCGTCCGTGTGGCTTTGACCGCTTACCTGTTGGGCACGCACTCGCAGGCGGATTCGCTGGCCGTGGCGGTAGGCCCGCTGGATGCCCTGAATTCGGTGCTCATCAACACCATGGTCTTCGCCTTCGTGCCCATGCTCACGGGGCGGCAAGGCGCGGATCGCACCGCGCTGTTCCTGAAGCTGAACCAGTGGTTCGCCTGGCTGTTTTCGCTGCTGACGCTGGGCATCGTGTGTGCCGCGCCGTGGCTCATCGACGTTCTGGCGCCCGGCCTCGACCCGCGCTACTATCACACGTCCATCACCATCCTGCGCATCTCGGCGTTCTCCATCATGGCGGCCGGCGCGGCGGCCATTAACTGCGCCTTGTTATACACGGACCGCCGATTCGCGCCCTTCGCCTTCTATCAAGCCTGCCTCAATGTGTTTACCATCGCCGGCGCAGCGAGCTTGTGGCGGGTGCTGGGCGTGTATGGGTTCGCCATTGGCTATACGGCGGGGGCCTGGGCGCAGTTTATGGTCGTATACTTCTTCGCGCGCGCGGGCCTGGAGACGCGCAACCTGCCGCCGTCGAAAGTGCATTGGCGCGAAATCCTCGGCCGGCCCGTGGCCGTCTCGCTCTATGCCATCAGCCTGTCGCTCAATATAGTCTTCACGCGCGCTTGGGCGACCCACATCGGGCCCGGCATGGCCGCCGCGTTGGATTATTGCATGCGCGGCGTGGGAGTGCCGATGGCGTTCCTGGTAAGTCCAATTTCTAATTCGCTGCTGCCGGAGATTGCGCGCCTGCGCAGCCAATTGCGACTGCGGCAAGCCTTCCGCCTGATCGACAAGACGCTCGGTGTGGCTGCCATTACCGCCGTAGCGGGATGCGGAGTGGCTCTGGCCCTGCGCCAACCCGTCATCGCGATCCTGTTTCAACGCGGCAACTTCACTGCTGAATCCACCCGCCTGGTCTCGACAGTTTTTGTGGGACTGGCGCCCAGCCTGATCGGCTGGAGCCTGCTGGAACTGACCGGACGCGCGCTGTTCGCGCTCGACCGCCCCACTCTGGCGCTGGGCGCCTCGTTCATTCCGGTGCTGGTCAATGTGGCGCTGACGCTATCGTTGCACTCGTTGCAACCACAGTTGATCGGATTGGGCGCGTCGGTGGGATTAATGGTGGGATTCCTGGCATTATTCGTCGCGGCGCATACCAGCCGCAAACGCTGGATGGCCGTGAAGGTTTGATCGCGATATTATCTTCCACCACCCACACTACTCGTCCCACTTACTCCGCGGGCGCCTTCCCCAGCCGCTCATACTCCGCGTTGAACTCGCACCCCAGCAGCGCGATGGCCGCCACCAGGTACATCCACACCAGCAACGCAATGCTGGCCCCGATACTGCCGTACATCAGGTTGTAGTGCGCCACATGCCGCACGTACCAGCCAAAGCCGTTGGTAGCCAGCATCCAAAGCACCGTCGCCAGCGCCGCTCCTGGAAATAGAGCCGTAAAGCGTTGCGGTCGATTCGGTCCGAAGTAATAAAGCAGCATCGTCACCAGAATGGTCGCGGCGAACGCTATGATGTACCGCGTCACGCGGCTGACTAATTCCCAGGCCCAGGCCCAGGGATTCCACAGGGGGTCGACCTTCATCCAGCTGAGGACGGCGTTCTCCACCTGACTACCGAACAGCAGCAGCGCGGAAGCCGCCACCAAGGGCGCCGCGGAAAGCAGCACGAGCAGGATCGCCACGCCCGAGTTTTGCCAGAAATTGCGGCTGCGCGGTACACTATACGCCGCCTGAAAACCTTCCATCAGGCTCTTGAACACGCTCGAAGCCGCCCATAGCGACACCAGCGCAGCCACCGCCAATACCAGGCGCGGCCGGGCACCGTCGCCCTGAAAATGGCGTATCACCAAGTCTTCGGTGCCGGGCGGGACAACTTGTGCAAGAACGGAGCCGACGGTGTCTAAGACGAATTTGGCGTGCGTTTGAATCAGTATGGTGGCCGCGGAGGTCAGCACCGGAAAGAAAGACAACAGCGCTGAGTAAGCTGCGCCCTTGGCGATGCTGAAGCAGTTGTTGTCGGCTGCCGCAACAACGCTTCGCCGCAGGAGATAGGGAAATGTCTTCCAGGCCGGGCGCACAGAGCCAGTATAAACCGTGTTCCCGTCCGAAGAGCAGTCTGGATCGACACACCGGTAGGACCGGTGCTGATTCTTACAGACAGCGCGCCGTGGCGGGATCGGCTCAGTATCTCTCGCGAAGCCCGGACCTAACCGGCCGCTTGGGCTTCTTGAGCCTTGCGATACGCTGCCCAACGCTTCTTAGTGGCCGCCACGATACGAGCCCTTCCAGCCGCGCTGATAATGCGCTTCTTCGCCTTGGGCGCGGCCACTGCCTTGGTTCCGTGCTCGGCCTTATAAGCGGCCCACCTCTTCTTTTGCGCCAGAGCGATGCGCCGGCGGGCAGCCGCGCTCATGGTGCGCTTCTTGGATGCGGACGCCCCGGAAGCCGCGGTGGCGGCCGGCCCGGATGCCGGGTACCCTCCGATCCGGCTGCGTAGCTCCGCTATCTTCTGCTCAACCTGGTCCCGTTTATGCTGGAAACCGATTAAAGCAGCTTCGAGTAGTTCAGTGTCTTGCTTGGGTGGTCGTGGCATCAGCTTGATTATATCCTCACTTACAGGCGTTGTTTCGGACTTTTGGGTTACTTCGTCCAATGCTGAATTGTCTAGAGTAGCACGCGCGGCGATATAATGGCGATAAAATAAAGACGTGGACCGCAGAAGCTTTCTGGGCATGATGGCTCCCGTAGCCATTCGAGACAGGATGGCTGG
The DNA here is from genome assembly GCA_035511215.1 of Bryobacteraceae bacterium. Taxonomy (GTDB): domain Bacteria; phylum Acidobacteriota; class Terriglobia; order Bryobacterales; family Bryobacteraceae; genus Bog-159. The sequence goes on from DATKFU010000040.1 coordinate 13,381, forward strand.
GGCTGTATCTATCCCAATCATCGACACGCATATCCATCTTTTCGATACAGCTCGTCCACAAGGCGTACCGTGGCCGGACAAGAAGGATGCAGTACTCTACCAACCGGCTTTGCCCGGCAGATATCGCAAGGTTACCGAAGGTCTCGGCATTGTGGGCGCTATCGAGATCGAATGCAGCCCCTGGCTGGAGGATAATCAGTGGGTCTTGGACGTGGCCGCCAGGGACGCGACTATCGTCGGTACGATTGGCGATTTGGAACCCGGTCATCCGCAGTTTCACACGCAGTTGGAACGGTTCGCGCGCAACCCGCTGTTTCGGGGTATCCGGTACGGAAATCTGTGGGGGCGGGATTTGGGCAAGGAATTGGAGAAGCCGGAATTCATCGGCGGACTTAAAGCGCTGGCCGAGGCCGGCCTGGCGCTCGACACCGCCAATCCTACCTCGGCGCTGGTAACTGATGTGGTGCGCCTTACCGATCGCGTTCCCCACCTGCGCGTGGTTATGGATCACATGCCGGAACTCGATCCTACCACAGCGGACCTCGTTAACCTGCGGGAACTGTCCAAACGTCCGCAGGTCTACGTGAAGGTTTCCGGAGTACTGCGCCGCGTGGCGGGCCGGGTGCCTATCGATACGGACTTCTATCGCGGCAGACTCGATG
>DATKFU010000041.1:0-19654 GCA_035511215.1 Bryobacteraceae bacterium
AACGACGACAGCGGTCATGCGGCGGGATCGGCTTTCTTGTGGCCGCGCCATTCATGGAGGGCCGCCAGGAAGTCCTCAATAGGTTCGTCCTCGGGCCAGAAATTTCCGGTGGTCGGACCCTTCCCCTGCTGTGCGATGAACTCGTCCAGCGTTGGATTGGCATCGAAGTTGTAGCGGGGGCCGTTGGGCTTGTCCACGGGTCACCTCTTGCACTTTGAGTATAACGTCTCCGGCGGTTCCCGCATTTGCAGGTGACCGCCGCGGAGTGCGGGCCGAATTAGTTGCCCGCGTCCTGCTTTACAGTGAGTGCGAAGCCGCTGCCCAATCTGACGATCGCCTAGCAATCCAATTCGGCCGATTGGAGTTCGTCCCGCGTCGCGGTTTCCGATTTTCCGGAAACATTTGACGATTTGGCCGATGAGATGTTCGTGAGTGACAACATGAACACATATCCTACCCGGCTCCAGCGGCAGTCCGACGCTGAACCAGACTCCTATACCACTAGCGCGGTCTGCGCAATGACCAAGAGTCAGCGCGACGTGCAAACCGCCTGGCGGCAACGGCAGCAGTCGCGGGCCAAACATGTTGACGTGTGCCTGGTGGATGACGATCCGTCCGTCGTCAACATGGTGCGGATTCTGCTGGAATCGGCGGACATCGATCTGCTGGCCGTGGAGAGCTGTGAGGGCGCTATCCTGGCCTTGCGGGATACTCGTCCACGCTTGCTTTTGGTGGATCTGGGCCTCCCGGATCGCAGCGGGCTGGAGATCGCCCGGGTTGTCCGCGGATGGTACGACTACCCTCACATACCGATTGTGGCACTTACCGCCAGCGCGGAGAGAGCTGGGGCCGCGTGGCGGGCAGGCTTCTCCGGTTTCATTGCTAAACCGTTTGTACCGAAGACGTTCCAAACGATGGTGAAGAGTTGGGTTTCCGCGCTCGCACAATGATTCCGACGGAGGCGCGGCGACGTCAGTACAAAGCACGCGGTTGTGGGGTTCCTCCGGATCTTCCGATCGCTTCCAGATAGCGGCGCCCGCCTGCGGCCATAAGGCCCAGATCGGTGGGCCCCTGGAACAGTAGAAAGCCCTGCTCCATATAATGTTTGGCAATCTCCGGCGTGGCGGCGGGGCGCCCCAGGAACTTGCCGTGGCGCTTCCCGGCCTCCGCAACACGTCCGATGGCGGCGAGCAGCTTGGGATCGTCCTGGTTGCCGCGCAGGCCGAGCGAAAAGGAAAGATCGCTGGTGCCAATGAAGAGCACATCGACGCCGGGCGTGGCGGCGATCTCGTCGATGCGTTCCACGGCGCGCGCCTCTTCAATGATGATGATCACCATCACGTTCGCGTCCGCGGAATCCTGATAGCCGGCTTCGCCCCCTGGCCATGTGGTGCGCGCCAGAACCGCGCCCGAACCGCGCCGTCCGGCAGGCGGATAGCGGCAGGCGGCGGCGGCCTGCGCAGCCAGTTCTGGCGTGCTGGTGAAGGGGAACATCACGCCGCTGACGCCGGCGTCGAGCACGCGCTTGGCCGTCCAGATTTCGTTCACCGGCACGCGCGCGAAGGTCAGCGCCGGCAGGCCGCGGGTGGCCAGCACGATGTTGCGCAGCGTCTCCAGGGTAATGGGTGAGTGCTCCATTTCGACCCACAGAAAATCGAAGCCCAGCGTGGCAGCGTGCGCGGCGACGTCCGGGTTGGCGACGGTAATAGTGGCGGCGACGACCGGCAGGCCTTCGCGCAGGCGTTTCTTGACGGGGTTTTCCCAGGGTGTGTTCATTTCTTTTTTAACCAGACTTCCGCCACCTGGCAGCCGCGGCCGTTGCCGCCCAGGCCGGCTTCACGATACCACGAAAGATCCAGTTCGCCCTGCGCGGTGGCGGCGCGCGGGATGTCGAATTCGATGGGGCGCACGGGTTGGGGCTTGAGCATCAGAGGGTGGATTTCAATTTCGGCATGGCCTGTCCCACTGGCCATCAGCCGGATTTTGCGCCCCGGACTGTCACCCGCGTACACTACGCGAATGCGATACTGCGCCCCAGGATCGAGACCCGTGTAGCGCATCTGCAAAGGCTCGTCGTACAGCGATTCCGCATAAGTCCACCAGGACCTGGGCCACTGCGGATGATATTCCAGGCCGATGCTGCCGCGCACCAGGTGTGGCTGCCGTGCGGGGTCGCCTAGATCGTCGTAGAAGCCGCCGGGACCCGGATCGGTCCAGTTGAGGATGCGCTCGATCGCCGCGGGGCCGGCTTGCGCGTCGGCGAACTGGCCCTCGATCCATAAGCGGTTGTTCAGCGGCACGTCCAGAGTATCGAGATTGGCGCCGCGGTCCACGCCGATGGCCTTGTAGCGCGCTACGCTCAGTTGCATGCCGATGCTTTGAAACAACGCCTCGGCCAACTCGAAAATCCGCGCGCGCCATGCGAGGGCGACCCGCTGTTCGACGGCGCGTTCCAGAATGGCGGCGGCCGCGCCGGCGTCGCGTGTCTCCTTGAGCGTGCGCATGGCGTCGTCTTCTAACATTGTTTCATTGAGCAGCCGCTTGCGTGTGTAGGCGTCGTAGTAAGCGCGATAAAGCGCTTGCTGGAAGCGCCAGTTTCGCAGGACCGGCGGCGGCGCGGAGTGCTCCATCGCCTGGAAATGCGCCAGCGTCGCGTCTACACCGGCGTTCGCCGCCAGCGGGCCGTGCCAGTTGCGCTCCAGCGCCAGCAGGCCCTCGGCGAAGCTCCCGGTGAATGCGTCGCCGATGAAGTAGCGGCTGTACTGGCGCAGGATCTCGGCTACGTCCAGGTCCGGATTCCAGCCGAGCGCGCTCCATACGAACTTATTCACGTCGTCGTTGGAACCCTCGGAGTAGCTGATGAACCCGATGGTGCGCGGCTCGAAGAGGCGAAAGATGCGCGCCTCTTCCGCGGGCCGCGGGTTGATGCTTTCGCGGCCTTCCGTGAGCGCCCAGGCGGGATCCCAATCCGGAACGGGAAACTGGCATTGAATGTTATGGGTGATGTCCGGATAGTGGCGGATCGGGTAGCGCGCCGGCACGGCGGCGCGCAGCTCCGGCAGCGACATGCGGTTCTGCGGCCCGAAGACAATGCCGCTCAGCCAGGCGGGCTGCTGGTTGCGCAGGATGGAAAGGAACTCATCGAGCCAGGCCTGGTTGAAGCTCTGCGGCGAGACCCACATTTGCGCGCGCGGATGGTAGCGTTTGAGGACCGCCGTTTCTTTCGCAAGCAGTGCCATCAACGGCTGGGGAGCGGTGTGGCCAGGGTCGCCGCCGGGCACGAACACGGCATCGATGCGCGGCAGTTGGCGGAACACCTCGCCCCATTCGCGCAGCGCGGATTCCACCGTGGCGGGGTCGGTGTAGTCGCGGTCCATCGCCGGATACCAGACCCAGACGTCCAGGCCGTAGGCTTCGAGCAGCCGCGAAAGCTCGACCATCATGCGCATGGGCGGCAGCGGAAAGTGCGGGCTATCGGCGGCATCGTCGGAGCGCGGCGGGATCAACTCGACGGCGTTGCTGCCGAAGACGGCCAGATCGCGGATGTACTGCTCGAAGACCGGTACGGACCAGGCGTCGTACGTATTCGATTTCGGGCGGTAGCCCAGTTGGTGGCCGCGCAGCGGGTAGCGCGGCGCACCGGCCTCCGCGAAGCCGTCGGGAAGTTGGATGGAACCGCGCGCGATGCGCAGTTCCCGCAGGAGGCGGCCGATGCCGAACAGAACGCCGCGCGCATCGTTGCCGGCGATGGTTACCGTGTGCGCGGCCGTGTGAATGCTGTAGCCCTCGCGTGGGCCGGTCGTGCGCGCGATCTCGATGGTGGGCGGAGCGGCCGTTGGCGCGACCTCCCAGCGAATGCCCGAGCGCTTTTCGACTTCTTCGATCAGGAGCGTGACGGCCTTAGCTTCAGGCGCGGAGAGTCCGGGCGGCGATACGACGGTGGCGTTGGTCAGATCCAGCGCGGCGGCGGGCGCGATTACAGCGGCGATTACGAGCGGAATCGCGAGTCGAGGCACGAATCAAATTGATAGCACAGGTGGCGGCTGAGATTCTACCGCGCTAATCGATGTGTCGATTACGGCCGATGTTTCATTAGAGAAGCGCTTCAGAGAGCCCCTCCTTTCCGCGAGGCGGATCTCCATCAAGGATATCGGCCTCCAGTCCGAACGGCTCGCGAACCGACCGATTTGGGCGCGTGCTGTGTGATCGGGAAACGCTACGGCGTAACTCATGGGCGCCCTCGCTGATGTGACGCGGTTCTGCGCAAAGACCGGGTGCGCCGCAGACAGCGCACACAAACCCTTAGCATCCAATCGAGACCATCCAAATACGCCGAGCCTGTGAGGGATTCAGTTGTTGCAGATCGGTATTCCGTCTCTACCGGATCGGCTTGTCCAGATTCCGTTGTGGAATGTGAGGGTAGCAAGGTGCTGGTCATTGTCATCGTTCAGCTCGAATAGAAAGAACCCACCCGCCTCGAAGCCAATCGTTTCGAGAATCCAGATCTCATCGACAGCTGCGAGCTGCGGGAATGATGGCGCCTGTTTCTTGATCTCGCCAAGAATCTGCTCTGGCACGAGATTCATATGCCGGCGTTCGAGAATCAAGACGCGTTTGTCCGCTTGCTGTTTAGTCAGCTTCGGAAGCTTCGTAGAGAGAGCCCCTCTTACCACATCCCCAAAATCATTCCCTACTTGTTGCCGTCGCACATTCAATTGGCCATGCTCCGGCAGGTCTTGTGCTTTGATGGTCAGAGCGACCTCAAAATCGGCTACGCCCGGCGGCACCCCAATCACCCGGCATTCATATTGATGCTCACCGTCTCGAACGTCAAGTCGGTTCGCTCTGATCCACTTCATGGACCGCTTCGACAACGACGGCCCTGGCCGCAGCTTTAGGAAAGGGGTCCAGTATACGAATCGGAACAAACACTTGAATCCAACGATCTGGCACAATCAGGATTTATCATCTTCGATCTTCAAAAACGCTCGCTCGAAGAACTTGAAATCGTCGATGTCGCCCACGAACGGCTGCGTGAGAGTATGCTCGATCGCCAGCGTCTTACCGTTAGACTTGCGCGTTGCCAGCATCTCGACGCTGCCGTCGATTCGTCGGTCCACCCAGTCCTTATCGGCATCGGCCCACGACAAATCGTCGTACGCAGATAGGAATGCCTTGATGCAGACGTCTTCCGCACGCGGCTTCGACGGCATGCCACTCATCATAGCAGCGAAAAGGCGACCCGTGACATAGACCCTCTGTGGTCGCCTACCGTTTAGGAATGGATAGGCGGAGCCAGGCGTTCCGAGAATCGTTCTCGTCGGACGCCACGAACGCCGGAAATAACTCATAACCTTGCCTAACGGCAAAGTTATGGGTTAAGTCACAGTACACGCACCCGGCCCAGTCCAGCCGGTCCCGCTTGGACGCTAGCCTGTCCTACTTCTTCTGCTCCAGTTTCAGGTTCACCACGGGCTGCTTGCGCGTATCGAACGAGCTGAGGGTCCTGGTGTTGCTGGAAGCGCCGTCAAAGTCGGCTCTGATCTCATAATCCACATCGGTGTTGAGGCCGTGAAAGTAGTAGCTGCCGTTGTCACGCGTGATGAACGACCGGATCTGCAGCGATTTCGTGTTCTTCAACTGCACCACCGCGCCGTTCACCGCCTCGCCTTGCGCGTTGCTCACCACACCTTGCACCGTCCGGATATTGGCATTTTCGTCTTTCTTATTCGGCCACACACCGGCCGAAAGCAGCAGCGTGAACGCCGCTGCCGCCAAAACCCAGCGGATCGCGCGATAAACCAGATTCTGTGACATCGCTCTATTTCCAGTCCTCTTCGGATTCTTCCTCCTCGGCGTCCTCCACGAAGTCTTCGTCTTCGTCCTCCTCCACTTCTTCCGCGGATTCCAGTTCGAGAGGGTCGGTCCCGATCACCTTCAGGTCCGCTCCACACTCGTCGCAACTGACGGAGTCGCCTTCGTCCACATCTTCTTCATCGATATCAATGGCCCCGTCGCATACCGGGCATGTAACCATAGCCAGAAATCCTCCCGGACACCCAACAATACATTTAACGAAAGTTCGCCACGCTTGCAACTGTATTGTACAGCGTTTAGCGGGTCAGTGAGCGGCCTGCTTCGCCAACCGGCGGCGCGTGGTGGCGGGCACCATTCCCTTCATCCGCATATACAGGAAAAGCTGCGCTCTGTGGGTGAGCTCGTGCTCCTTGACAAACTGCAGCATTTCCAGGCGCGTGACCCGGGCGCCGTCGACCCGCGTGACCATCCCGGCATAAAACTCCGGTGGCTGGGCCGCGAGTTCGGCCGCGCGCTGCTCCACGGTCGCGCGTAGCTCCCGCCCCAGATCGCCTGCGCCGGCGCCCTCGGGCAGCAGCGCGAACCGGGCCATCTTCTCCCGGAATTGCGGACCGCCGAGGTGCTCGTCGCCTTCGAGCAGCAGGCCCGTGAGGCCATATCCGGAGATCAAAATGTGGCGCGCGATCTGGCCGAACGTCATCAGGTCTGCGGCGGGCCTGTAGTCGAACTCGCCGGCCGGAAACTCCTCGACGGCCGTGGCCGTATCAGCGCGGATCGTTTTCCAGGAATCCAGAACTTGGTCCAGTCTCACCATAGTTTTTCATTGTACCCGCGGCGGGACGATATATGAATTGAACGGCGGCTGGCAAGCTCGATGACGCGGAGGAACAGGCTTGTCGCGATCTTTCGAAAGGCCCTGCCTCAAAGTTCGGCAGAGTTAGCATTTTAGCGATTTAGCCTTTGCATTGTGGCGCATGCCGGCCACCGGTCGCCCGCCACCTTGCGCAAATTGGGGCGCCTTTCAAAAGGCCGTGAGCCGGCCGCGTGGCCGTTTACTTCTGCGGTCTTTACGATGTTGCGCGGGCAGAAATTGAGCCATAATGGAGGGGGGTCCGCTATGACGATTGAAGAGGCCATCCTGGAGAAAGTCCGCCTACTGCCGCCGGAAAAGCAGCACGAAGTGCTGGACTTCACCGAGTTCCTGCAGGCCCGGACGGCGACAAACGAGCCCCGCGAACCGCTCAGGGGACTTTGGAAGGATCTGGCCGTCTCGGTTACCGAAGAGGACATTTCCGAGGCGCGGCGAGAGATGTGGGGCGACTTTCCGCGGGAAAGCATTTGAAAAGTGGCTTGGTTGTCGATACGCACGTCGCAATTTGGTATCTCGCCGACGATCCCGCTCTCTCCGCGCGTGCGGCAACCGCTCTCGACGCCGCCACCATTGCAGGCCAGCCGATCTACGTGCCGGGGATTTGCATAGTGGAGTCGATATACTTGGCCGAGAAAAGCCGCATTCCGGAGGCTGCATTTCAGAAGTTGCTGCATGCGCTTGAGGAATCAAATCCCGGTTCGTTATCGCTCCGCTCGACAGGGACGTAGCCGTTAAGGTTCGCAGTATCGCGCGCGCCGATGTTCCCGACCTTCCGGATAGGGTGATCGCGGCGACTGCCGCCGCTCTCCGGCTGCCGCTCGTAACCAAAGACGGACGAATTCGGGCGACGAACCTGGAAACCATCTGGTGAAGCTGGGGATCAATGGAAAGCAAAACCGCACACTACAAACACGCCCCCAATGCTCTTGTGCAGCCCTTTTCGGCCCAGGGGCATAAGGTCCAAATATGGACCCAGAAAGACGTACGGGCCAGCTGTAACCGTCGAAGTGTTTTCAAGGCTATTGGTTCTTCTAACGGGAACAATCGGTCGCCTTCGTGAACGCCGCCGCCCAGGCGGATTATGACGGCCATATGTCCTGGCTGCTGCGCTATGCTGAAGTGAGGGCCGGGTTATGAGCAACGCCGCCACTCCTTCGTACCTGGAGATCATTGATTTCATTGCCGCCGGCACCACGCCGCAAGCGGTCGCCGACTACCACCCTTCCGCGGAAGCCCAACAACGCGTTGCCGGACTCATCGCGCGCGAAAAAGAGGGCGGTTTAGCGCCCGAGGAGAAGGCGGAACTAGATCACTTCATGGATCTGGAACATATCCTCCGGATGGCCAAAGCGCGCGCCCGCCAGATACTAATCAGTGGCTCGTGATGTAGACGCGGCGTCTGGTTATCGAGCGCGCCCATCGGCGTTGTGAATACTGTCTGGTCCATGAAGACAGCGCGGGCTTTCCGCACGAGGTCGATCACATTATAAGCCGGAAGCACGGCGGCTCCTCGGGCATCGGCAACCTGGCTTATGCCTGCGTCCTATGCAACCGCTACAAAGGGACGGATATCGCATCCATCGACCAGTCCGATTTTCGCTGTCCCCGCGACGATTACGGCAATCTCGTGGGCCGATTCGCCCCTACATAATCGCCGTAGGCGGCGCGGGCTCGTCCGGACGTCCCGCATTGCGCAACGGCACCTGAATCATCACCACGATCAGCACCGCCAGCGCAATCAGCGCCGCCACAAACGGCGCCGTCCACTTCAACAGCGTCACATCGTGCCCCGTGCCTACCAGCGCCGCGATGGCCAATCCGCATAGCGCCTCTCCGGCGATCAAGCCCGACGCCGTCAGCACACCCGAGTTATCCACCCTCGCCTTTTGCGCATCGTTGAAGCCGCGGCGGTCGCGTAGCTTGTCCGTCACCCAGCGCACCAACCCACCCACGAAGATTGCGAACGTCGTACCCAGCGGCAGATACATGCCCACCGAGAACAGCATCGGACTCCGCACCTCCACCATGATCAGCGCGAACCCCATCAAGATGCCGACCACCACCAAGGGCCAGGCCATATCGCCGCCCACAATACCCTTCGACAGCATCGCCATCAAGCCGGCTTGCGGCGCCGGTAGCGCGGGGCTGCCGAAATGATAAGCCTTGTCCAGAATTGCCAGGGGAAAGAACAGCACCAATGAAGCGACCACCACCCCCAACATGTCGCCGATCTCCATTTTCGCCGGCGTTCCACCCAGAATTTGGCCCACCTTCAAGTCCTGGAGCATCTCGCCCGCCACCGCGGACGAAACACAAACCACCGCCGAAACGCCCAACACCGCGGCCACGCCGCCGGCGCCCGCCACCCCCAATGCCACCATCAGCAGTGCCGCGATCACCAGCGTGCACAGCGTCAGGCCCGATACCGGATTGTTCGACGACCCGATCATGCCCACCAGGTTGCCCGATACGGCCGCAAAAAAGAATCCGAGCACCACCATCACCAGCGCGGCCACTACGGCCCCGGTCAGCACCGTCGATCCGGACAGATTTCCGGCGCTAATAAAGTAATAGTAAAGGCCGATCATCGCCACCAGCACGATGCCCACGCCGGTGAACACCGTGCGCGCGCTCAGATCGCGCTCCGTGCGGCTCGTGGCGGCGTGCGAGGCGGCCGACTTCTTCAGGTCGGATACGGCGCGAGCCATCCCCGCTCCCAGTTGCTTGCGCATCCGGAACAGCGTGTAGGATGCGCCCACCAGCATGCCACCCACGGCGATCGGCCGCACCACCGAGAAATAGACCGACTGCGCCAGCAGGGTCCACGAGATCGGCTGTCCGGCCGGCTGGCCCGCCTGCAGATAGGGTCCCAACACGAACGTCAGCAGCGGAACCAGCAATCCCCAGGCCAGCACGCCGCCGGCAAAGTTCAGCGCCGCCAGCCGCGGACCGATAATGTAGCCCACGCCGAGATACGCGGGGCTCACGTCCGGCGCGGTGAATATTGACGCGCCGCCAGTGGTGGTGATAGCCACCCGCGGGTTGGTGCTGGTCCGGAGCAACAACCTCTTGCCCACATCGCCGATGGTGACCCGGAATGTGTTGTTCGGATTGAAGACGTTGACCGCCCCCAGCAGGTACAGGAACCCGCCGAAGCCCATATTCGCAAACAGGATTTTGGCGGCCTTCGATCCCTGCTGGCCGGCCTTGTGGATCTCCGATGCGGCCACCGACTCGGGGAAAGGCAGATCGGGATCTTCCACCATCACCCGCCGCAGCAGCGTGACAAACAGAATTCCGAGCGTGCCCCCGATGACCATTAACACCACCGAATTCCAATACTTGTCCGACGTGAGCCCCGCCGGCCAGAGTCCCGAAAGCACGAAGGCTGGAATCGTGAAGATCGCGCCCGCCGCCACCGATTCGCCGATCGACCCGATGGTTCGCGTGATGTTCTCTTCGAGCAGCGATCCCTTCATCAGCTTCAGCAGCGCCATGCCGATCACCGCGGCCGGGTACGTGGCTGCAATCGTCATGCCCGCCTTCAGGCCCAGGTACGCGTTGGCCGCGCCCAGCACGGCCGTCAGAACCAGTCCCAAAAGCACGGCGCGGAAGGTGAACTCGCGCATGTTGGTCTTGTCCGGCACGTACGACCGGAACTTCTTTTCCGTCTGCGGGGGCGTCATTGCAGTCGCGACCTCACTTTTTCGCTCAGAGCTTTTCCGTCCACGGTCTTGCCCGCCAGCTTGGCCTGCGCGGCCTTCATCACGATTCCCATTTGCTTCAACGAAGTCACGCCGGTCTCGGCTAGGGCAGCGTTGATGGCGGCCTCGATTTCGGCCTCGTCCGCGCCGGCTGGAAGGTAGGATTCTATCAGCTTTCGCTCGCTCTCTTCTTTCACCGCCATTTCTTCGCGCCCGCCTTTGCGGAACATCTCGGCGGCCTCTGTGCGCTGCTTCACCAGCGACTTCAGGATCTGCATCTCGGCCGCCTCGTCGAGCGGCTTCATGGCGTCCACTTCGTGTTTCTTCAGCGCCGTCTTCATCATCCGCAGCGTGCCCAGGCGGGCTTCGTCGCGGGCTTTCATGGAAGACACCATGTCTTTCTGCACTCGATCGAGTAAGGGCATAGTGTCTGCTATTCTAATGTACAGTGGGGCAGGTTCGCAGCCTGCAAGCGGCCTCGCAGGCCGCCAACGCGCGCGAGCGCGTCTTTTCCGTCCCCGGCAGTGGCCGCGAGCCATGACGCCGTGGGAACGGTCCTACTCAGCGCGCAAAGCCTCCACAGGATCGACCGTCGTGGCCCTCCGCGCCGGCAGGTAACTGGCCAGCATCGCCGCCAGAATCAGCCCTACCAACACCGCGCCATACGTCAGCGGATCGGCCGGGCTCACGCCATAGAGCAGTGACCGCATCAGCCGTGTCAGCGCCAGCGCCGCCGTTAACCCGCACGCTGCGCCGATGCCCGACAGAACCAGCCCGTGGCGCACGAACATCCCCGTGACGCCCTGCAGGGGCGCGCCCAGCGCAATCCGTATCCCAATCTCGCGGGTCCGTTGTGAAACCGAGTAGGAGATCGCGCCGTAGATTCCGATCACGCCCAGAAGCACGGCCATCCCCCCGGCGATGGCTAGCAGCACCAGCGTAAACGACGTTCGCGCCAGCGAGCGGTCGTATACGGATTCCAAAGTCTTAACGTCCGCTACCGGCAGATTCGGATTCACGCTGGCAACCGCTTTTTGGAGGTCCTGAAGCAATGCCGCCGATCCGGCCCGCGGCGTGCGGATGACGTACGCCACACTTCGGTATACGTAGGTCGCGGAAGCTTCGAAATTCCTCTGCAACAGCGGCCAGTAGACAATCCTGGGCGCCTTCTGATCCACGCCGTCGTCGTGCAGGTCGGCCACCACTCCGATCACCTCCCGCCAGTCGTCCTTAAGACCCGGGCGGATGCGCTTGCCCACCGCGGCACGCGGATCGCGCCACAACTCGCGCGCCAGATTCTCCGAGATCAGGGCCCCGGGCGTTTGGTTGTAAGTCTCCGCCCAGGTCAAATCGCGTCCGGCGATCAGACGGGCGCCGGTCGTCGAAAAATAGCCCGGCGATACGAACTTGTAACGCCGCACCGGCGGAACCGCGCCCGGCTGTCCCGGCTGGTCCTCCGCATAAGCAGGATCGTTCGTGCCGCCTTCCATGGGAAGATCGCTCGTGATTGCGGCGCGGGAAACACCCGCCAGCGCATCGATGCGGCGCAGAATATCCTCCTCCATGCGAATCGCCCGCCACGGTTCCTTGACCTGCGATTCGGGAATCGAGATACGCAGAGTCTCCACATCCTGCGCGCCGGAAAAGCCAGGGTCTACGTGCCGCAAGGCCAGGAAAGTGCGCATCATCAGCCCGGAGCCGGCCAATAGGACGAAAGCCAGCGCCACCTGCACCACCACCAGAAGCCCGCGTGCGTGACGCTGCTCCTTGCTCTGGCTGAGCGAACGGCCCTCGCTGCGCAGGGCGTTCGATAAATGCGGCCGGGCATACTTCAAGACTGGGATCAAGCCGAACAGCAAGCTCGCAACCAGCGAAATGCCCGCGGCGAACGCCAGCACTGTGGGATCGATCGAGATATCGTGAATGCGCGGCAGGTTTCGAAGACCCGAGGCTGCGAGCGCCCGCAAAGCGGCGTACGCCAGCCCTAAGCCGAGCCCGCATCCGCCGGCGCCAAGCAGCATGCTTTCGAGCAGCAGTTCGCGCGCGATGCGTGCCCAGCCGGCGCCGAGCGCGGCGCGAATCGCCAGTTCCCGCCGGCGTCCATCGGCCCGCACCAGCAGCAGATTCGCCACATTGGCGCAGGCGATCAATAACACAATTCCCACCGTGCCCATCAGGACCCAAAGCGTTTTTCCGATGTCGCCGACCAGTACGTCCTTCAGCAAGCGTAAGCGGGGAGCGATGCGCGATGCCGTCCAAAAGTCCGCGCTGAAGTTGGGATTCATTGGAAACTTTGCGGGCGCCATTCGCAGCATGCGCGCGACATCCGCGTTGGCACGCGTAAGCGTCACCCCCGGTTTAAGCCTGGCGACTCCCTGGCAGCAGAAGCTGATCAACCGGATGTCCGCGCGATTGACCCGCAGCGGGACCAGCAGCGAGACTGGGCGATCCATGAATTGGAATGCCGGCGGCATCACACCGACCACCTCGTGCGCTTGGCCATCCAGCACGATGCGCCGGCCCAGAACGGAGCGATCGCCTCCGTAGCGCGAATTCCAGTAGCCGTCCGAAAGAATCACCACGCGTTCGCTGCTCGGATCGTCGTCGGAAGCGGTGAACGGGCGTCCTATCGCCGGTTGGACGCCCAGGACCGGAAGAAAGCGATTCGTCACCGCCAGGGCCGGCGCTTCCTCGGGTTCGCCCACGCCCGTTACGGTCGCCGTGTCGGGTAACCACATACCCACGTCCTGAAACACGCGGTTTTCCTCGCGGTAAGTGAAATACAGCGAGGCGGCCATGTTGAGGTCGTCGATATGGACTCCCGGCGCGGTATGCCGCAGCGCGACGATCTGTCCGGATTGCGGATACGGCAGGGGTTTCAGCAGCACGCCATCGATTACACTGAAGATCGCCGTGCTGGCGCCAATGCCCAGCCCGAGCGTAAGCACACTCACCGCCGTGAAGCCCGGGTTGCCGCGCAGCCGGCGCGCGGCATAGCGCAGATCCGAAAGCAGCTCCGCGATCGCGTTCTCCCATCCGTAGGAACGCACCTGTTCCCGGATTGCGGTAGCGTTGCCGAGATTCAACCGCGCAGCATGCCGCGCCTCGTCGGGCGAAAGCCCGCTCGCCTCTAACTGGGCGGCGGCCTGTTCCAGGTAGCTCTCCACTTCGTCGGCAATATCCTGGTCGGCGGCTCGGCAGTTCGCGAGCGCGCGCAAGCCGTGCGCAAGATGGCGCCAAAAGGACATGCGGCTAGCCCTCCGCCTTCTGTGTATTTAGTTCGTCCATAACTGTCACGACAAACGTGTCTGCTTAAGAATACGATCCCTTCATCATGATTGTCAAGATGTGAAGTTCAAGTGGAGTGGGGCAGGCTCGAAGCCTGCAGCGGCCTCGTAGGCCGCCCTACCACTATTCCGCGCCACCCGGCATCAGCAGTTCCGCCAGCTCCTGGGCCTGCACCCGGATCTCCGGAATCGCGACGGACTCGATGAGCTGCCCCAAGCGCAGCGGTCCCAGCGCATAGAGCGGCGGACGCCATCCAACGCCCGCTGGTAACAGGGCGCCTTGATCGTCAGCCAATGCGCCCAGCCGGTGCGGATCGGGCTGCAGCCAGCCTTGCTCCACCAGATTGCGCAGCACCGGGTTGGTGCTCCGGCCAAGATCCGTATCGGGACCCGTGCAATTCACGATTCGCTCGACCTTCAGCGTTTTCGCTCCGGCGCACCCGCGCAGCGCGATGTTCACCTCCACGCCGTCCACCGTCAAGCGAAAGCCGCGCGTCCGCCCAGCCAGCACTTCCAGGCTGCCGTCGCGCAGCGAACCTTCGACCGCCATACCAATCTGCGGCGCCATCCTGTGCCTGTGCGTGTCCCAAAAAGGCCGCAGATGGCGGAGAAAACTCCGCTGCTCCGCGAAGCTCAACGCCTGCCAGCACTGGTTGGTCTCCGGCCGTATCGAATCCACCGCTTCTCTCCAGCCGGCCGGCAGGGCCGCGGCCCGCGAAGCTGCCGTCCGCATATCGCGCAGCAGGCCGCGCAGACCGTTGCACTGCGGGCCGCGGATGCAGCCATAGACCGGCAGTACGTGCGGTTGCGGCAGCAGTCCCCGGCGCGACACCATGTATACCTTGCCGCGGTGCCCGTTGTGCCGCAAGGCCAGCAGTGCGTCTACGGCGGTCAGCCCGCTCCCTAGCAGCAGCACCGGCGCATGCCTGTCGCGCATCTCGAAGGCGCCTTCCATCCATGCGATCTCAAAGAAGCGTCCGCTCAATGCCACCTCCGCACCGAGCCCTGGCCAGGCGGCCGGTGCGGCGTTGCCGGTCGCCAGAATCGCCGCGCCGCCATGCAGCACGCTGCCCGATTCTGTCTCTACCGCGATCTTCCCCGCCGCTACGCGTACACCCGTCGCCCGCGTTCTCACGTGCTGGAACTGTCCGCGCCCCACTCGCAGCGCCTCACCCAGTACCTCGCGGATATATTCTCCGTAAACCGCCCGCGGCGCGAATGAGCAAAAGTCGTATTGGCCCGGCCTCGTCCGTTCCAGCCAACAGAGGAAATGTCCCTCATCGTCCGGTAGCGCGGACATATTCACGGCGCGCACGTTCAGCAGGTGAAGAGGGCACCGTGTGGAGTACGCCATTCCCCGTCCTAACTCAGCGGCTGGCTCAAGCAGTGTAACTGCGGCCCCACGCAGCACTAACTGCGCCGCCGCCAGCACGCCGCTTGCACCTCCTCCTATTACTATTATCGTGCCCGCCATTCTCATGTGTCTCCTAAATGTAACTCTGCTCCGGGACGGCCTTCATTCCAGTGTATCGTGCACCGATACACTCGGACTGCGCAACGGTTCGCCATCTCGCTTTTTCCGAACATTCGTATCGTAACCCGACACAACATTTTACCTTAACAAGATAAACAGACCCTTGACTGCTACTAATAACCAAGTTACCATCAACTCCGAGGAATCAAAACACTCTTATGCCTGATAACGAAGAATCCAAGGGTTCAACGGCCCAGGTCCGTCATACCCTCGGCGAAGCGGCCGCGCGCCAGCTCGCGGTCACTACCAAAACCGTTCCCATGATGGAGCAGATCACGCCGCGCTGGCTGGTCTCGTTTCTGTCGTGGGTGCCTGTCGAAGCGGGTACCTACCGGGTGAATAAGGTGAAACCCACACTGCCCGGTACCCGCACCGTGGAATGCAGTCCCGACCAAGAGGTCGAACTGCCGGAAATTTACGTCGACTACGAGGAGAAGCCGCGCGAGTACACGCTCAGCGCGGTGACCACCACGCTCGATGTACACACCCGCGTCTCCGATCTGTACCGCAGCCCGCACGATCAGATCAAGGAGCAGTTGCGCCTGACCATCGAAAAGATCAAGGAGCGCCAGGAGCGAGAGCTCATCAATAACAAGGAGTATGGGCTGCTCAACAACGTCGCGGCCAAAATGAAGGTCAAGACCCGGGCGGGCGCACCCACGCCCGACGACCTCGACGAGCTCATCGCCAAGGTTTGGAAGGAGCCCTGCTTCTTCCTCGCGCACCCCAGGGCCATCGCCGCCTTCGGACGGGAGTGCACTTACCGCGGCGTCCCCCCGCCCACCGCGCTCCTGTTCGGTGCGCCGTTTTTGACCTGGCGCGGAGTCCCTCTGGTTCCCTGCGACAAGGTGCCCATCGGCGACGAGAAGACCAGTATCCTTCTCGTGCGCACGGGTGAGAAGAAGCAGGGCGTGGTTGGCTTGTTCCAGCCCGGGCTGGTGGGCGAAGTGTCGCCCAGCCTTTCGGTGCGTTTCATGGGAATCGACCACAAGGCGATTGCCTCTTATCTGATTTCGCTGTACTGTTCGGTGGCGGTCCTCACTGACGACGCACTCGGCGTGCTGGAAGACGTGCATGTGGGCCAATACCATGAGTACAAGTGACCTTGCCGCGGCGGATCTGCCGGCCATGGCAGCCGCGCTGGATGTGGCAGCCATCGCCAGGCTAGCCAACGAATTCTTCGCCGCCATGCCGTCGCATACGGCGCCCCCCAATGCCGCGCTTCCCGCGCCCGCGCCGGCGGTGACTGACTCTGTCGCGATACCCACACCGGAGGGCGTGGCGGCGCTTGCACCCGGCAATCCCGGCGCGGTTCCCGTCTACGGAGCGCCCGGCTCGCCGGAGTACCTCTACAACGCGGCAGAGCCGCCGCCTCTGAACGCGCAACCGTCCTTTCCGGAGCCCAGCGGCCTATTCTCATTCCCCGCCGTGCCCGGCATGCAGCCTGCTCCCGGCATGCAGCCGGCTCCCGGGATTCCGGTGCCCGCTGAGCCGCTGCCCGCAACCGCGCCGGCCGCGCCGGACTTTACGCCGCCTGCCTGGTGCGCGTTATCGCTGGATAAGGTGCCGGCCGCGCCCGATTTTATGCTGGATCCGTTAGTGCTCGCCCAACTCGCGAATGAGTTGCTTGCCGCGCTGCCAGCCAGTACCGCGTTGCCCGGGGATGCGTCGCTCCCGGTCCCCGCAGTGCCCTCGCTGCCGGGCGAGCTATCCGCCCTCCCAGGTGCGCCAGCTAAGCCGCCGCTGCCCGGCACAACGCCTGTCCTCGATCTGCCGGACTACTCTCCAGCCGCCGGCCGGGGTTCACCGTTCGACTTTGCTTTTTCGTT
Organism: Bryobacteraceae bacterium; assembly: GCA_035511215.1. Lineage (GTDB taxonomy): Bacteria > Acidobacteriota > Terriglobia > Bryobacterales > Bryobacteraceae > Bog-159. Next base: position 17,043 of record DATKFU010000041.1, read on the forward strand.
CCCCGTAACCAGCGACCTGTTCAGCTTGCCCGGCCTGCCCGGCGCGCAGTCGCTGCCCGGCACAACGCCCGCCCCCGATCTGCCGGACTACTCCCCAGCGGCCGGCCGGGGTTCACCGTTCGACTTTGCTCTTTCGTTCCCCGTAACCAGCGACCTGTTCAGCTTGCCGGGCCTGCCCGGTGCGCAGTCGCTGCCCGGCACACCCGTGCTGTCGCCGCCATCGTCTGTCCCGGAGCAAAGCGGGGCAGCCCCAGAGCCACGCGGCGCGGACGCCTTCGTCCACACCCAACCCCCCGGTTTCGCCCCTCCGGCTCCCCCCGCCAGCGCTCCGGCCGGCCCCTCGCAGCCGCTCGCCGAGTCCTACGATTTCCGTCCCCGGATGACACCGGATTTGGAGCGCGACAAGCGCCCCTTCGATCCGTACTCCATCCGGCGCGACTTTCCGATCCTGCAAGAGCGTGTGAACGGCCATCCCCTGATCTGGCTCGATAACGCCGCTACCACGCAGAAACCCAACGCCGTAATCGATCGCCTGTCTCACTTCTATCACCACGAAAACTCCAACGTCCATCGCGCCGCCCACACGCTCGCGGCACGCGCCACCGACGCCTACGAGAGCGCCCGCGAGAAAGTGCGGCGCTTCATCAACGCTTCCTCCACGCGTGAAATCGTCTTTGTGCGCGGCACCACTGAAGGCATCAACCTGGTGGCTCAGGCTTGGGGCCGCCGCAACGTGCAGCAGGACGACGAAGTCGTCATCACCTGGCTCGAACACCACGCCAACATTGTGCCCTGGCAGCAGCTCTGCGCGGAGAAGGGCGCCCGTCTGCGCGTGGCGCCCGTGGACGATCGCGGCGAAGTCATGCTGGATGAGTATGAGAAGCTGCTGGGGCCGCGCACGCGCATGGTGGCCTTCAGCCAGGTGTCCAACGCGCTCGGCACCATCACCCCGGCGCGCGAGATGGTGGAGATGGCCCACCGCCACGGCGCGCGCGTACTGGTCGATGGCGCGCAATCGGTGGCGCACATGCGGACCGACGTGCTGGCGCTCGATTGCGACTTCTTCGTCTTCTCCGGCCACAAGATCTTCGGCCCCACCGGAATCGGGGTCGTATACGGAAAGGCCGCCATCCTCGACAACACCCCTCCCTGGCAGGGCGGCGGCAGCATGATCGTGGATGTCACCTTCGAGAAAACCGTCTATCAGCAGGCCCCGGCGCGCTTCGAGGCCGGCACCGGCAACATCGCCGACGCCGTGGGGCTAGGCGCCGCGCTCGACTATCTGGATGAGGTTGGCATCGAGAACGTGAACCGCCACGAGCATGTCTTGCTGAACTACGCCACTGCCGCGCTCCGCGAGATACCCGGCCTGCGCATCATCGGAACAGCTCGCGAAAAGGCCGGCGTAATCTCCTTCGTGCTCGACGAATTTCGCACTGAGGATGTCGGCGTGGCCCTGAACCAGGAAGGCATCGCGGTGCGCGCCGGCCACCATTGCGCGCAGCCCATCCTGCGCCGCTTCGGCGTGGAGAGCACCGTCCGGCCGTCGCTGGCTCTCTACAACACTACGGAAGATATCGATGCGCTGGTAGCCGGCATCCTGCGCATGCAGGCCGGCCGGCGCCACGGCCGGCTTTGAATGCTTTGCCGTGGCGACGGTACCCTAAGGAAGAGGATTAAATGTCGAAAATCTATCAGGATAATTCTTTGAGCATAGGCCGGACACCATTGGTGCGGCTCAACCGCATGGCGCAGGGGCTGAAAGCCACGGTGCTGGCGAAAATCGAAGGACGAAACCCGTCTTATTCCGTCAAGTGCCGCATCGGGGCATCCATGATCTGGGACGCCGAAAAAAGAGGCGTCTTGAAGCCCGGCATCGAAATCGTCGAGCCTACTAGCGGAAACACCGGTATTGCCCTGGCATTCGTGGCCGCCTCCCGGGGCTACGAGCTGACGCTCACCATGCCGGAGACCATGTCCATCGAGCGCCGGCGCGTGCTGGCGGCCTTTGGCGCCAAACTGGTCCTGACGCCCGGTCCCGGAGGGATGTCCGGCGCCGTGCGAAAAGCGGTCGAAATTGCCGAGTCGGACCCGCAGCATTACTTTCTTCCGCAACAGTTTGAGAATCCCGCCAACCCTGCCATCCACGAGGCCACCACTGGCCCGGAAATCTGGGACGATACCGATGGCGCTGTCGACGTGCTGGTCTCGGGCGTCGGCACCGGCGGAACCATCACCGGCATCTCCCGGTTCATCAAGAAGACCAAAGGCAAATCCATCGTCTCAGTGGCCGTGGAGCCTGCCGCCAGCCCCATCTTGACGCAGCAAAGGGCCGGGTTGCCGCTGCAGCCGGCGCCCCACAAAATCCAGGGCATCGGTGCGGGCTTTGTGCCCAAGATACTCGATCTGTCGCTGGTGGACAGGATCGAGCGGGTCTCGAACGACGAAGCCATCGAATTTGCCCGCCGGCTGGCGCTGGAGGAAGGCATCCTTTCGGGCATCTCCTGCGGCGCGGCGGCCGCCGTCGCCCTCCGGCTCGCCAGCGAAGAAGAATTTGCCGGCAAGACCATCGTGGTCATACTGCCCGATTCCGGCGAGCGCTACCTCTCCAC